>JABIZW010000232.1 GCA_018666295.1 Halieaceae bacterium | reverse complement strand
TGCAATGGGCCTTGCAAACGTTTTTGCTGCGTTAGACGCAGGTGTTCGTCAATTTGACAGTTCCGCCGGTGGTTTGGGTGGATGTCCGTTTGCGCCGGGCGCAAAGGGCAACGTCGCGACAGAAGATGTGGTCATGCTGTGCGAGAGCGCAGGTTTGAGCACGGGGATCAATATTGAAGCCCTGTTAGCGAGCGTTGCGCACCTCACCCAGATGATTGGGTCGGAGCAAGGCGGTCGGGCGCATTACTGGCTCACACATAACTGGCAAAAACTCACGGCTTAATAGTTTAAAAAGAGGACGGAACTGATGACTTATCGTCTCGGTGTGGATGTGGGCGGAACGTTCACAGATTTTTTGTTGCTTAATGAGGCTACGGGTGAGACCCAGACGGCGAAAGTGCCGTCCACACCGGAGGATTCGTCGGTCGGTGTGCTTAACGGACTTTCGAAAATATGCGATTCCTCAGGTATCGACCCGGCGGACATCAAGTTGGTGATGCACGGGACCACCGTTGCCACCAATGCCGTTCTTACCGGTCGTGGGGCAAAGGTTGGTTTGATTACGACCTCGGGATTTGAAGACACGTTACAGGTCGCACGATCATTTTGCCCTGGTGGATTAGGGGGTTGGGTCACGTTTGTGAAAAAACCGCTACTCGCTCCCCTTGAGCTCACCGTCGGTGCGAGCGAGCGCATTGCGGCCGATGGTAGCGTGGTCAGAGCCCTCGACGAGACCGCCCTTCGCGAGACCCTTGCCAATTGCATGCCCAAAGAGATTGAAGCACTGACGATCTGTTTTATTAATGCCTACATTAACGGAGAGCACGAGCGCCAGGCGCGTGAGATTGCTCAGGAGTTTTTCCCGGGTCTTCCGATTTCCATTTCCAGCGAGGTCGTGCCAGAGATGCAGGAGTACGAGCGGACTGAGACAACGGTTGTTAACAGTTATGTCCGTCCTGAGGTCGCTCGGTACGTTAATAATCTACAAAGTGCGCTGAGTGATCGTCTCGGAGACGATACCCAGTTGTCGATTTTGCGCTCTGATGGCGGATTAGCATCGAGTCGAGCGGCGGCAGAATCGCCGGTTAATCTTCTAATGTCAGGACCTGCGGGCGGTGTGACAGGAGCCTTGTTTTTCTGCACCAAGGCAGGCTTTAGTAATATTTTAACGTTCGATATGGGTGGCACATCGACCGACGTTGCGTTGATTCAAAACGGACGTGCTCGGGTTCGGCGTGAGACGTTCGTTGGTGATGTTCGTGTTCGAGCGCCGTCAGTGGACGTTCGGACGGTGGGTGCAGGCGGTGGATCGATTGCGTTCGTTCCGGAACTCACCAAAGCGCTGCGCGTGGGACCGGAGTCGGCCGGAGCAGTGCCGGGTCCTGCCTGCTACATGAAAGGGGGTGAGGCGCCAACTGTTTGCGATGCCAACGTTGTCCTAGGCTATCTCCCTTCGGACGTACAGCTTGGCGGTGACATGCAGATTAACCGCGACGCGTCAGTCGCCGCGGTCCAACGCGTTGCCGATGCCATGGGCGTCGATCTGATGGTGGCCGCTGAAGGGATTATTAAAATTGTTAACGAGTCGATGTTTGGTGCGCTGCGCCTAGTGTCGGTCGAGCAGGGCTATGACCCGCGTGATTTTGCATTGGTTGGATTTGGTGGTGCCGGACCACTTCACGCCAACGCGCTCGGTATTTTAACTGAGGCTTGGCCCGTCATTGTTCCTCCTGGCCCCGGTGTGCTTTGTGCTTACGGAGATGCGACAACACGCGTCCAAGACGAAGCGGCAAGAACCTATATCACCATGGCATCGGACCTGACGGCAGATAAGCTGGCTGACGACCTGCTGGGTTTAAAGGGACGTGCGAGCGAATCTTTGATCCAAGATGGGATTGCGAAGGAACGCCTTGAAGTCACTTACCAAGCTGATTTGCGTTATGCGGGGCAGGCCTTTCAGATCACGGTTGAATTTACAGAGGCTGAACTCAGAACACGCGGAGTCGCTGTCCTAACTGATCAGTTTGACGCGGAACACGAGCAGTTGTTCACCTTTAAGCTCGGTGACGGGCACGAGATTTTAATGATCCGTGCGGTTGTTGGTGCCTCTGTGACCTTAAAGGCTGACATTACGATTCCACAGGGAACAGGTGATGTGAGCGGTGCCGTCATACACCAAAGCCGCTTCTTTTATGAAGGACAGTGGCACGAGGCAGCCATCTTCGATCGATCCGGTTTGGGTGCTTTAGATGTGATTATGGGCCCGGCCATTGTGTCGGAAATGGACTCCACAACGGTCGTGTTGCCGGGGTATTCAGCCACCGTAGATTCGGTGGGCAACTTGCTCATCCAGCCTGTTTAATCGGGGAGAACTGATATGACTGCAACGATTATTCAGACCAACGAGAAGCCGCTTCAGAGTGTCGATGTCGACGGTGTGACTGTTGACTTGATTGAAAACGCACTCCGTAACGCCCGTGAAGAAATGGATGCGGTGCTGTTTCGCACCGCCATGTCCCCAGGCATCCGCGAGCAGGGCGACTGTTTCCCGATGATTGCCAACGTTGAAGGCAAGATGGTGGTGGGGCAGTTCGGGTCGTTTATTGGACCATTCTTGAGTGCCTATGACGCTGAGATTGAGGAAGGGGACATTATTCTTACTAATGACCCCTACCTCTGTAATGCGGCCGTTTCTCACCTCCCAGACTGGGTGGTGTTGGTGCCGATCTTCCGAGCGGGTCGACATATTGCGTGGTCAGCGATGTTTGGTCACATGTCTGATAACGGTGGCATGGTGCCCGGCTCCATTCCGATCGAGGCGACGACCATATTTCAAGAGGGAATTCGAATTCCGCCGACCAAGCTTTATAAGAAAGGGGTCCTTCAGGAGGATCTTCTTGAGCTCATTCTTCACAATGTGCGCACACCGCAATGGAATCGATTTGATCTCAACGCCTTAGTCGCCGCGTGCAATACAGCGGCGAAGCGAGTCGTTGAGCTCTCGGAACGATTTGGCGACGACGTTTTGTTCTCGACTATGCGCACAATGCTGCAGCGTAACTATGACGCTATGAAGCACATTATCGGGATGTTTATTCCCGAAGAGCCGCGTGAATTTGAAGATTACATTTGTGATGACGGCATGGGCGTGGGGCCCTACAAGATCAAGTGCACGCTGTGGCGAGAGGGTGATAAAGCGATTTTCGACTTTGCTGGAACCGATCCTCAAGCGCAAAGTTCGGTGAATTTTTTCTTGAACGAGGACATGTTCAAAATGTTCTTTGGGTCTTTCACGATTAACGTGGTCGACCCACAAATTGTGTTTAACGACGGATTTTACGACCTAGTCGATGTTCGTATTCCTGAGGGCACCCTACTCAAACCGAAGTATCCTGCCGCGCTCTCTGGCAGAACCCATGCGCTGGGTCGTATTTTCGATATTTTAGGCGCCCTACTGGGTATGGGTGCGCCCGAGATGATGTTGAGTGCGGCCGGATTCTCCGATTCTCCGCACCTTTTCTACAGCGGCTACGACAAAAAAGGAGAGTGGTTCCAGCTTTTCCAAATAGGATTTGGTGGCGTCCCCGGTCGACCGGTTGGCGATGGACCTGATGGACACAGTCTCTGGCCTGGCTTTACCAATGTACCTAACGAGTTTATTGAGTCTTATTTTCCGCTCTTGATAGAGCGCTATGAAACTATTCCAGACTCTGGTGGCGCGGGTTTACACCGTGGTGGAAACGGCCTCTCGGTGGCGTATCGCTTCCTGGCGGACGGCGAGATTGGTATTCACGATGAGCGGTGGTTGACGTATCCCTGGGGCGTGCTCGGTGGAGAGACGGGTTTACGTTCAACCAAGCGGTTGGTGACGACCGACGGTCGAGAGCAGTGGTTGCCGGCGAAAGTTGAGGGAATCAAAGTCAAAGAGGGCGATGTTCTCTACTTTAATACCTGGGGTGGTGGCGGCTGGGGTGATCCCTACGCGCGTGACCCTGAGCTGGTGCGAACCGACGTGGCACGTGGCCTCGTAAC
>JABIZW010000262.1 GCA_018666295.1 Halieaceae bacterium | reverse complement strand
GTCTCAAGAGTGGTATTTTCTTTCGGCACTGGGCTGCCGAGGGTGCTCCCCAAGGCGTCGTGCTAATCAGTCACGGGTTGGGAGAGCACTCCGGCCGCTATGACTACGTGGCCCAAGCGTTTATTCGTCAACAGTTGCACGTTTACGCGTTGGACCATATCGGTCACGGGCACTCGCCAGGAAAGCGCGCCTTTATCAAGGAATTTAGCGAATTAACGCAAGGCGTGACTGAGCTCCGAGCTGAGATCGCAGATCAGTGCCCAGACCTTCCAGTGACACTGGTCGGACACAGCATGGGTGGTCTTATTGCTGCGCGCTTGATGTTGGACGCGCAGGACGACTTCAGCGGTCTCATTCTCACCGGACCCGCTCTGGGCGTGCCGACCCCACCCCCGCGGTGGCAGGTCGCGTTGCTGAGAGTCTTGAGCGCCCTACTGCCCGCTTCAAAGGCGCTGGAAATAGACGCAAAGGCCGTTTCAAGGGACCCCTCAGTTGTTGACGCTTACACCGCCGACCCGCTGGTTCACCACGACAATATTCCGGCCAGAATGGTGGTCTCACTCTTTGATGAGGGGCAGTTTGTCTTGGACAATGCGGGCCACATAACGCTGCCTGTATTGCTGCTTCACGGCGAAAAGGATCAGCTCACTTCGGTACCCGCATCTCGTCAGTTCATTGATGCGCTCGGCGCGTCTGACAAGCACCTGACGGTTTATCCTGGCATGTACCATGAGCTCTTTAATGAGCCTGAGCGGGACGATATTATTGACACGTGTATTGCGTGGATTCGTCAGAGGCTCGTGTAGCACGCGCGTTGAACCCCCTCTTTAACGCTTTGATTTCTTGTATCACAAAATTGCTATTGGCATACTCCCTGCCAACTTTAGGACGGTCTGTGTGAATTCTCGAGCACCCTCCCCATTACCACCGCTTGAGCCGTTGACCACGCGCCCACTGCGTATTGCGCTGCTCGGGTATCGGTCAGCACCCCATTCGGGTGGGCAGGGGGTGTATCTGAAATATTTGTCCCGGTCCCTCGCAAAGCGAGGACACACGGTGACGGTAATCTCTGGCCCACCCTACCCGGTGCTCGATGACAATATTGCGCTTGTGCAGCTGCCGAGCTTGGATCTTTACGAGCATGGTTTGCGGTCAATTCGGCCACTGCAATTACTGTCGCGTCTTGAGCGCGTTGAGTGGTTCAGCAAACTCACGGGTGGATTCGCAGAGCCCTATACCTTTGGCGAGCGTGTGAAGCAGTGGTTTGTAGGTCGTGTCGGTGAGTTTGATATTGTCCACGACAATCAAACCATTGCCGATGGTGTGCTCGAACTGCAGCGGCGAGGGGTGCCACTGGTCACCACGATCCATCACCCCATAACCCGTGACTACCGCGTGGCGCTTGCGTCTGAGCCACGGTGGTACATGCGCGCTCTCATCCACCGTTGGCACGGTTTTTTGCGGATGCAAAAACGTGTCGCGCCCCAACTCCACTCGGTGGTCACGGTTTCGAGCGCCTCTGCGGCCGACATTACCGAGGATTTTGGTGTAGACCCAAAGGCGATTTCAGTTATGCATCTCGGGGTCGATACGACACTGTTTAAACCGCTCAATAACCACGAGCGAGAAGAACACCGATTAATGACGACCGCGTCTGCCGATGCGCCTCTAAAGGGCTTAGCGACTCTGCTTCACGCAATGGCTGCACTACTTCCTAGTTTTCCTGGGCTGCGGCTGACCTTGGTGGGTCGACCTAAACCCGGTGGTGAAACAGAGAAGTTAATGCACGATCTCCATCTAGTGGACCATATCGATTGTTTTAAGGGCATCAGTGACGAGGATATGGTCAGGAAATACGCGCAGGCGTCGATTGCGGTCGTTCCTTCGCTGTACGAGGGGTTTGGGTTGCCTGCTGTTGAAGCCATGGCGTGTGGCGTCCCCCTGGTCAGTACCAACGGTGGCGCGCTTGCGGAAGTGGTTGCCGAGGCGGGACTGGTGGTTTCGGCTGGAGACGCCCAGGCTCTAGAAGCAGCGATTCGAAGAATGTTTGACGATGAGTCGCTCAGAGCTGAGTATTCGGCACGCGGGCTTAAGCGTGTTGAACAGCATTTTAGCTGGGATCGATGCGCTGAGCGAATGGAAGTCTACTATCGAGAACGTCTGGCGCAATGTTAACGGTTGATTTTGAGTACTTTGATTTAGCGCCCGGACAGATCTGTGTGGATCTGGGGTGTGGCGAGGGTCGGCACTCATTGACCGCGTATTTGCAGGACGACGTCAGTGTGGTGGGCATTGATCTGTCGTTAGAAGATCTCAAAACGGCACAGTCTCGCATCGCCGATATGACGCCACATGCGCCACAGGGCGCGGTTGATTTTGTCCAAGCTAACGGCATGTCCCTTCCTTTGGCTGATCATTCAGTTGACCGGCTGATCTGCTCTGAGGTTCTTGAGCACATTCCAAATTATTTGAGTTTTCTTGAGGAAATTGACCGCGTATTGAAGCCGGACGGTCGTCTTTGCATTAGTGTGCCTCGCCAGTGGCCCGAGTGGATATGCTGGATATTGTGTGACGACTATCGCCGCACCCCCGGGGGTCATATTCGTATTTTTAATGCGCGTCACCTCCGCCGAGAAGTAGAACGCTACGGATTTCAAGGCACACGACAACACGGTGCACACGCGCTGCATGTGCCCTATTGGTGGTTGAAGTGCCTGTTTTGGCATGTGACTAAGGAACCAAAGATTTTGAGTCTGTATCACCGGTTTTTGGTGTGGGACTTGATGAAACGCCCGTGGCTGACCAAGACCCTCGACGCGCTTTTTAACCCGTGGATGGGTAAGAGCGTGGTTCTGTATTTTGACCGTATTCAAAACCGCTAGGCTCGCTGTATGACGACTCTCCAGCCCCTCCCTTATCCTGATCATGCGCTGCGTCCAACCGTTGACTATCTGCTCGCCTCACAGCGCGATAACGGCGAAATCCCTTGGTTTGAGGGGGGTCACACGGACCCTTGGAATCACACTGAAGCCGCAATGGGCTTGAGTATTGCCGGTGAGTTTGTCGCTGCCGAGCGCGCCTATGACTGGCTGGTGGCCGAGCAACTTGATGATGGCAGCTGGTGGGCGTCCTACATCAAGGGTCAGCCGTCAAATGTGACGCGCCGTGAAACCAACTACGTGGCGTACATTGCAACCGGGGTTTGGCATCATTATTTGATCAGTCAAGATCGATCATTTTTGACGCGCTTATTTCCAACGGTTGCGCGCGCCATCGACTTTGTGGTCTCGATGCAGTCTGAGCACGGCGAAGTGGCCTGGGCGTGCGACACCGCAGGTGTGCCCATGGACGACGCGTTGGTCACTGGCAGCAGCTCGGTCTATAAGTCGCTGGAGTGCGCCCTGCACATTGCAAGAACTGTGGGAGTGTTAAAGCCCGCATGGCGCGATGCGCGAAGCCGACTGGGCGCCGCGCTCCGTCATCGTCCTGAGCGATTCGACCGCAACTGGGAAAGCAAGTCGCGTTACGCAATGGACTGGTTTTACCCTGTTCTTGCCGGTGTTTTCGAGGGTGTACAGGGTCTTGAGCGCATTAACGCGCGATGGGATGAGTTTATTGAAGAGGGGTTAGGGTGTCGCTGTGAAAATCATCAACCGTGGGTGACAGTCGCTGAATCGTGTGAACTGACAATGGCGCTACTGAGCGTGGGTGACGTGACCAGAGCCCGGACGTTATTTGAGGGGTTATGGCAGTGGCGAGACGCCGAGGGCATTTTTTGGACTGGTTACCAGTTCGTCGAAAAAATTCTCTGGCCGCTTGAGCAACCGACATGGACCGCAGGCGCTGTGTTACTGGCCGCCGATGCGTTGAGCAAACACACTGCTGCGAGTCGTTTATTCACTGAAGTCGATACGCGTGATCACGCCCAACTTGAGCGTCGTCAAAACCAAGGCTAGTTTATAAGCGCCGCAGTGCGCGCAGACTTTGGAGCGCGCCCACCTCTTCAAACAACCCGGACTGCCGTGCAAGTCGCCAAATTGCATGAGGCGCCTGCCCGCCCTCCGAGGCACTCGTGAAGACATCGTGAATCACTAAGAGCCCGCCGCGTTGCACGTGTTGAGACCAATTCCGGTAATCGGTCAGCGCGGCTTGAAGGCTGTGACCGCCATCAATGAATAAAAAACCAAGCGGTGTTGTCCAGTGCTCAGCCAGTGTGGCTGAGGTTGACACGACAGGGATGACGACGTCTTCAGCTGCATGCGTTTTAAGATTGCGCCGGAATTCGGGGAGAGAGTCGAAGTGACCCTCGTGATCTGTCAGCGTCTCGTCGTGGAAGAACTCACCCGCTTGGTGCTCTTCACTGCCACGATGATGATCAACGGCAAAGACAACGGTTTTTGCCGCTCTTGCCGCTTTTGCTAGCCACAGCGTCGACAACCCACAATAACTGCCAATCTCCAAAAGTGGTCCTATCAACGCGCCCTGCGACGCCCACTCCAGCAGCTGCAGCGCCTCTTCTTGAGGCAGGAAGCCCTTTACGCCGTCAAACTCTGTTGTGCCCATGGTAGGCTCCCCGCAAAAGCGTCAGTATAGGACGTATCACTGGGTTCCTCGTAGCATCAAAGTTATGTCACGCTATTTTTACAGTTTGTTGATCACGTTGCTCGCGCCGCTTTTTGTCCTTCGCTTGTTCGTTAAAGGAGTGCGGGAGCGCGACTACGCTCGGCAATGGTGGCGGCGATTTGCGCTTTTTTTGCCGAAGCGGACGCGTGCGGGCGATGGATTAATTTGGGTGCACGCGGTTTCCGTCGGTGAACTGCTGGCCGTATCGCCCCTCATTGAGCGTCTGCTTCAAGAGTGGCCGGATAAAGCAGTGCTGGTCACGAATACGACCCCCACCGGTTCGGCGCAAACAACCGCGTTGTTCGGCGATCGCGTTGAACACACTTGGTTCCCCTTTGACTTACCGGTTGTGACAGACGTGTTTTTACGGCACTGGGAGCCCCAATTAGTCGTGATGGTTGAAACTGAAATTTGGCCTAATGTGTTGCGATCGGCCAAGACGCAAGGGGTTCCTGTTGCGCTGATTAACGCCCGACTCTCAGCGCGATCTGCACGGGGCTACGCACGATTTGGTCATTTTACGCGCGACGTGATCAGTGACTTTGCGTTAATTGCCTGCCAGTCAAAGTCGGATCTAAGACGGTTTAAGAAAATCGGCGCAACCCAAGAGAGTCTTCACGCAGTCGGTAGCATAAAGTTCGACATTGACCTTGCTGCGCGCCGATTGCAGTTGGAGGATATTCGTGCGGACCTTGGCAGCGAGTGTCGGGCTCGACCGCTGTGGGCAGCGGCAAGCACGCATGAAGGCGAAGAGCAGTTGGTGCTTGATGCGTATGTTGCGCTGCAAGCGCGCGGTATTCAAACGCGACTGCTGTTGGCGCCGCGTCATCCGAATAGGACACCTGAGATCATTAAGCTATTAGATGCGAGGGGGCTCTGCTTTCAAAAGCGCAGTGATCAAGCACTGCTCCGCGCTGACACAGACATCCTGTTGATCGACACACTGGGCGAGCTCAGTGCGTTTCTGGGACTCGCCGATGCGGCGTTTATTGGCGGAAGCCTGGTGCCCAGAGGCGGGCATAATCCCATCGAGGCAGCCGCATGGGGCTGCGCTGTGATGACTGGGCCCCACGTGATTAATTTTGCGACGATCGTCAAAGACATGGAGCGCAATGGCGCCATTCGTGTTGTTCAAGATGAGTCTGAACTTGCGCGCCAGTTGGCAAGTGTTTGGTCCGAGGACCGGATCGACGGCGAAGCGCAAGTGGCGCGTGCCTTCATTGAAACACGGCGGGGGGCGACCCGCCGTCAGCTGGATTTGATGAAAAACCTGCTTTAGTTAGCCGTCTTCTGAGGCTGTTGGCGCGGTCGGTTCAACGAGGAAGGTTTCTAATGAGGCAATGTCTTCGGGTGACAGGGTGCCTGCGTTTTCCTTAAGGCGCATGCTGTTTAACACGTAGTCGTAGCGGCTGTTGGCGTAATCTCGCTGGGCAGAGAAAACCGCGTTTTGTGCATTGAGTACATCGACAATGTTACGTGTGCCGACTTCGTACCCGGCCGTTGTTGCATCGAGCGCACTCTGAGTCGATTTTATGGCGCGTTGACGGGCGTTAACACGCGCCACATCCGACATTACTGTCATGTGGAGTGATCTGGCGGCCGTGACTGTATTTCGGGTCAAATTGATACGCGTTTCGCGTGCCGCATTGAACTGCTCGGCGGCCCTTCGGCGATTCGCACTGATAGCGCCCCCGGAATAAAGGGGGAGGTCGAGGCGGATTTGGAACGACTCATTCTCACCCTCAGAACGAGGCGGTAGGTTAAAGGCGGTTGGCGGTGTGACTTCGCCGTCGGTGTCGCTCTCGGAGTAGCTTATTTGCGCGCTGACGGTGGGAAGACGTCCCATTTGTCTGGATTTGGCTGTTTGACGTGCTGCCTCTTCCGCGTGACGAGACGCTGCAAGCTCAAAGTTATTGGCGAGTGCGAAGTCGACCCAGGCCGCGCGGTCTGTCGGTGTCGGTGTCTCCGGTACAAACTCGCTACTCAGTAGCCGCAGTTGACCATGCGCTTGGCCGGTCAAAACAGAAAGCCGCTCGCGTGCTACAGCCACATTATTTTCTTCGATAATTTGAGTGACGCCGGCGAGGTCGTGCCTCGCTTCCGCTTCATAGACGTCGGTAATGGCAATGAGTCCCACATTGAACCGCTGGCGCGTCTGCTCAAGTTGGCGAGACAGTGCACGCTCTTGCGCCCTTGCTGCACTCAAATTGTCTTGGGCCCGCAACACACCAAAATAGGCTTCGGAGACTCTAACAATAAGATTTTGCTGAGCAGCAGCCAGCGTCGATGCGGCTTGGTCACTGCGGTTACTGCCCGCCTTCCAGTCAAACCAAGCCGAAAGATCGAACAAGGTTTGAGACAGGCTAATGTCGTAGTTGTTGGTAAACGTGCGCGACCCGTTGGTTACGTCGTCAATCACCACTTGGCCACCCTGGAACTCTGTAATGGTGAGTCTGGTGTTCTGGGAGTCGCGAAGGGCGCGTGAGGCGCCCGCACGCACTTGAGGCAGTAAGGGTGCCAGGGACAGTGTTTTGAGTTCTAAGTCAGCGCGATACCGTGCTGTTTCAGCCCTGAGCTGCGCGTCGTTGTCGAGCGCGATCTCGTAAATGTCTAAGAGGCTCTCACTTGAGGCCATGTGCGCCAAAGTGAGCAACGTCCCCGCAATTACGGTGGTCAGTGCGCGGCGAGTGACAGAACGGGACATACAATATTCCTTGCTGGGGTCTTTGGAGATCGGACAAAAAGAAGTTTAACATCCTATACGTATGGACGGCGAAAATACGTTCATCTTCTGTATCGACACAATTTGTGTAATTGATTGATACACTTCTTGAGAGACCACAGGGTTGGTGGTGCTTCCAAACGAGGGATGCTGGGTGCAAAAGAGTCGGAGTAAACGACGCTTTAGAATGGATCTTACAGAGCTTCATGCACTGTGTGAGGCTAACTATGCGCGTCTGTTGCAGCTTTTTCCCGATTACCAGCGCTCGAACGAGCGTCGCTTTCGTTTGGGTCCACGCCGTGTGGTCCTGACGGTGATTGAGCGGGACCGGCACACGACATCTCTGGCGATTCAGTACCACGCGCCTCAGCTGCCTGAGTTAATGGATTCTAAGTTGTTTCTTCGCATGTATCACGATGTCTCCATGGCCGAAGTGGTCAAGCACCGAACAGGCCGTCGCCTGGAGTCGCGTTACGACTACCCCAACTCGGACATGCACCAGCCCGATGAAAAGCGTCAGCAAAACCAGTTTGTTTCTGAGCTACTGAGCCTTTGTTTGTCGAACGCTCACGCGGATGAGACGGTCTTTGAGGTCGACAATGACCAATAGTGCACTCCTGATCGGTGATGTCACACTCAGCAACTCAGCTGAGCAGTTGACCCTTGTTCAGGTGACTGACACGCACCTGACCGGCGATAGCGATGGCACGTTGCTCGGCATGAACACTGAGCGCTCGGCAAGACAGGTCATTGAGGCGGCCTTGGCGAGCCAACAACCCGACTGCGTATTGGTTACGGGCGATATTGCTGCCGACGGTCAGGCCGCGGCCTACGAACAGCTCAATGGGTTCTTTAATCATCGGGTGCCCACCTTGTGGTTGCCGGGAAATCACGACGATGTCAGGGCGCAAAAAGGCGCTTATCGGGATCATCTCAAGCGACGGATTGTTGGGCGGCATTGGGATGTACTCATGCTCGAGACACAGGTTG
>JABIZW010000162.1 GCA_018666295.1 Halieaceae bacterium | reverse complement strand
TCACCCAGATTTAGTCCCTCATAGCACCCGGAACTGACCCCACCCAATCGCGTGGTACTGAGGACCTCGACTCCCACAACGCCCACATCGGGACGCATCCAGTCCGATGATAAGTCGCTAACCGCCAAAACGGTCTTCACTGTCCAGAACCTCAAGAAGCTCGACAAGATCATCAGGCAGCTCGGTCTCGAACTCCACCCAGTCACCCGTCGCGGGATGCTCAAACTCCAGTGCTTGAGCGTGAAGTGCTTGCCTTGGAAAATTCCGTAAGGCAGTGATGAGCGCTTCAGACGCGCCCGCCGGAATTCGCTGACGTCCGGCGTAGATAGGATCGCCAATTAAGGGCCACTTTCGATGCGCCATATGGACACGAATCTGATGTGTTCGTCCAGTTTCAAGATTGACCTGTAACTGCGTGTAATGCTTAAAGCGATGCGCAATGCGGTAATGGGTCACCGCGGGCTTCCCGTCGGCTACAACCGCCATCTTCGTGCGCGCGGTTGGATGTCGATCAATTGGGGCATCTATTTTTCCACCACCCGTTAAGGCCCCCGTGCACACGGCGCAATACGTCCGAGAGACTGTTCGCTCTGATAACTGCGCCACCAATGATTTGTGCGCCAGTGACGAGCGTGCGACAAACATAATACCTGAGGTCTCTTTATCAAGACGATGGACTATGCCGCCACGAGGCAGTGCATCGAGCTCGGGAGCGTAGCCGAGCAGTGCATTGACCAGCGTCCCATCGGCGTGACCTGCTGCCGGATGCACCACCATACCGGCTGGCTTATTGACCACGAGAATGTGCTCGTCCTCAAAGATCACATCCAGCGGTATTGTCTGCGGCTGCCAGTCAATGACCGGCTCATCGGCAACCTCCAAAACCACATGGGCACTCGCCAAAGCCTTATCACGCGGCTTCATCGTTTTGCCGTCTACGGTGAGGCGACCTTCTTTTATCCACGTCGCCAATCGATTTCTCGAATAATCGGGGAACAACTCAGCGACAACTTGGTCCAAGCGCATACCGTGAGATTGAATGGGGATGCGGGCCTCTAAAAGGTCAACATTTTTACTATTAACCGACATGATGGCCGCCAAATAAAATGAGTGGTGTGATCAAAGTGAAACCACGGGTTAGAATGTCAGCTTGTGATGCTATCAGATGGAAGCACCTTCAGTGATAAAGCCTGTGTTTTTTGGGGTGAAGTGGACCGCCCTTTTACTTGTTGCGAGCCTTGGCCTTTCTGGTTGTTCGCTGTTTGGTGACGACGACGAGTTACAAGTCGATACCAATTCAGGCGAGCAGCAGATGTATCGGCAGGCGCAGCGTTACATCGACACCTCCAACTTCGACCTCGCCATTAGTGCATTAATGCAGCTTGAGAGTCGATATCCCTTTGGCAAGTACGCTGAGCAGGCACAACTTGAGTTGATTTATGCGCACCACGGGGCGTACCAAAATGAGGCCGCTATTGAAGCTGCGGATCGTTTTATTCGCTTACACCCCCAGCATCCGAGTGTGGACTACGCGTTTTACATGAAAGGGGTGGCCGCCTACGACCTCAATAAAAACTTCCTCGCGTCGCTCATCCCCAGTGACGACTCTAAGCGAGACGTTACTGGTGTTCGAGAAGCCTTTGGCGAGTTTTCTCAGCTGCTCAACCGCTACCCCAACAGTCGCTACGCACAAGATGCGCGGGCCCGCATGGTCTACATTCGCAACATGCTGGCGCGCCATGAAATCCACGTGGCCAACTATTACTTCAAGCGCGGCGCCTATATGGCCGCGCTCAAACGAGGCCAAAACGTCGTCGAGAATATGCAGGAGACGACTGCAGTGGCAGACGGCCTTGCCGTGATGGCGCAAGCTTACACGTTACTGGACATGAGTTCGTTGGCCAGCGATGTCGTCAGGGTGCTGTGCTTAAATTATCCTCAACACCCAAACTTAGACGGTGAGTGCAACTTCGAAGGCGGCTATGACCTCGACGGTCTCGAGCGGTCCTGGCTCAACCAAGCCTCGTTCGGTCTTTTGGATCCACCCAAGGCGCCTCAGTTCGACTACCGGCCGGGATTCGAGTCTTAACGCTTACGCCACGCCCACGAAATCGGGTAGCGCCGATCTCTTCCAAAGCCGCGCGTGGTTATTCTGACACCCACGGGCGCCTGACGCCGCTTGTACTCGTTCAGATCAATGAGTCTTACGACGCGCGATACGTCTTTCTCGGCAAAACCGGCCGCCACGATTTGCTCAACACTCTGATCACTTTCCACGTAACGCTCAATAATTTCGTCAAGCTCTTCGTAAGGCGGTAAGCTGTCTTGGTCAGTCTGATCAGGCGCAAGCTCAGCCGATGGCGGTCGATCGATGACCCTTTGTGGAATGCAGTAGCCTAAGGTGTTCCGATAAGCGGCAAGCGCATAGACGAGTAACTTTGGGCAGTCCTTTAACGCATCAAATCCACCAGCCATGTCGCCGTAAAGCGTGGAATAGCCCACCGCCAGCTCGCTTTTGTTACCGGTCGTCAGCACGAGGCGGTGCTTCTTATTCGATATCGACATCAGGAGTACGCCACGGCACCGGGCCTGCAGATTCTCTTCTGTCGTATCGGCATTCAAACCGTGAAACTGATCGGTTAACCCGGCCATAAATGCCTCATAGACCGACTCTATCGAAATGACGTCGTATTCAACGCCCATAATCGAGGCTTGCTCACCGGCGTCCTCTACACTCATTTCAGCCGTGTATTTAAAGGGCATCATCACCGCTTGAACACGATCAGCGCCCAAAGCATCAACCGCGACGGCCAAGGTGACTGCAGAGTCGATTCCGCCTGACAGACCCAACACGACACCGGGAAAACCGTTTTTCTCAACGTAGTCTCGAACGCCTAAAACCAGCGCCTGCCACACCGCAGCAACGTCCGACAAGGTCGCC
>JABIZW010000200.1 GCA_018666295.1 Halieaceae bacterium | reverse complement strand
CTTCGCACGCCGAATATCGCAGAGCACATAGATCACAATCTGCCCTGGACCATGGTAAGTCACCTGGCCGCCTCGATCGGTTTGAACCACTTCAATGTCGCCCGGTGACAGGAGGTGCTCTTCTTTGCCCGCAATACCCTGTGTAAACACGGGCGGATGCTCTAACACCCACAATTCATCGGGAGTTTCACTCCCGCGCACTTTTGTAAACGCTTTCATCGCCTCGATCGTGGGACGATAATCCACATTCCCTAAGTTCCGGACAAACACGGTTTAAATCACCATCGAAACACGACCTGAGGCAACCAGCTCCTTGTGCAAAGCCTCCAGTTGGTCTGTTCCTGTGGCCGTAATGGTGAACGTTATCGAGTCGAACGTGCCCGCACGACTGCTCTTGGTGACAATATCTTCATCAAGAAGCCCTGTTGTATGTCGCTCAAAAATTGCTCGAATTGCGGTTGCGTAGTCAGGGGTTGAACGCCCCACCACTTTGATCGGATAACGACACGGGAACTCTATCTTTGGCGCTTCTTTATCCTGCATAAATCAGCCGACTAAATTCTGAAACCACAGTATTAATGCATCGAATAAACGCTTAAAAAAGCCGCCACTTGGGACGTCCTCTAGGACTAGCAGTGGTGTTTCAAAGAGCACTTCACCGCCCCGGACAATACTCACTGTTCCAATTTCATCTCCCCGCGCAAGCGGTGCTTCGAGTGGCTCCAGCGCGACGATCTTGACCTCGGCCTCAGTTCGCTCCCGGGGAACCGTCAACACGACCGACTCTAAAACACCTGCATGCACAAGCTCGCTCGCCCCTTTCCAAACTCTGGGTTCAATTAAGGTGACTTCTGCGGAGAGCGGCCGCAAATTCTGAAAGAAGCGGAAACCGTAGTTTAACAAACTGCTGTTTTCAGAGGCACGTGTTCGCTTACTCGCACTGCCCAGAACGACTGATACAAGGCGCATACCCTCGCGTTGCGCCGAGGCGACGAGACCATATCCCGCCTCACTGGTATACCCAGTCTTCAGGCCATCGACCGATGAGTCAGAACGCAACAGACTGTTGCGGTTGTATTGCTTAATACCGTTGTAGGTAAAGCTCTGCTCTTTGTAAATATTGTAATGCTCAGGATGATTATTAATTAATGCGACCGAGAGGGTTGCAAGGTCTCGGGCAGTTGTTCTGTGCTCGGGGTGCGGCAATCCGTGAGGGTTTCGGTAGACGGTATTATCCAGCCCAAGCTCTCCGGCTAGCTGATTCATGACATCGACAAAACTGGCCTCCGTCCCAGCGAGGTGCTCGGCCACAGCGACCGATGCATCGTTTCCCGAGGAAATAACGACACCTCGCTCCAGATCCGCAAGACTGACGGGTTTCCCCGGTTCAATCCACATTAAGGATGAGCCTTTGAAAGTGGGGTTTTGTGACCAAGCTGTTCGACTCACCGAAATAATATCATCCAGAGAGGCGCGTCCTGAGTCGACCTCGTCCGCGAGCACATAACCGGTCATGATCTTGGTTAAGCTTGCCGGCGGCAGCGATAAATCGCCCTTATGGTCTACTAAAATCTTTCCGGTGCTCGCATCCATGAGAAAGTATGCATCTGCCGGCAATTTTGGCGGCGGCGGTACTGCGGCCATCGCGGAAGACATGCACAGCGCTAAGCCCCAAGCCAACAAAAATCGAACGTTACTCAACCGCATCATTTTCTTCATCCTACTGCCCCAATCCCAGCGCACTAGTGTATCAACTCAACGCCCGAACCGCTCAAGGCAAACGCTGCCCCTTGGACAAACCATTTTGATCCAGCAGCGCCTGCACGTCATCCAGATCTTCGGTTTTCCCAACCGGGCCCAAGCGAACACGATAAACCTCATTCGCGCCCTCTTTGACGGTCGTCACCTCCACCAAGATATCGTTGCCGATCGCTTCACGTACGTTGCTCGCAATCGTCTCCGCCGCCACCCTACTTTGATATGCACCCACCTGAAGTCGACGATAGCCCTTCCCATGATGGTCACGCCAATCGTCTCTTCCAACCATATCGATGTGCTCCACACGAACCCTCGTCGTACCCTGCTGATCAAAACCCAAACGGACAGCCGCGCCATAGGAGAGATCAATGAGACGATCGTCGACAAACGGTCCTCGATCGTTGACGCGAACGATCATGGACGTCCCATTGTCTAAATTTGTCACGCGTAGGTAGGAGGGTAACGGGAGGGTTTTGTGAGCAGCCGTCGCTTTATAGACATCGAACACCTCACCGTTGGACGTCGCACGGCCTTGGAACTTCATGCCATACCAGGATGCTATTCCCTCCTCTGTATAGCCTGTAGCACTCGCCATCACCGCATAGCGCTGACCAAAAACCTCATACGGGCTTTTATTTCCCACAGGCAAAATGGGATCTGCCGTTGGCACAGCGTCGAGCACTGCGGCCGCTGAAATAGGCGGCGGATGATAATCTGAAATAACCGGGGGAGCGCCGCGGCAACTGACTAAAAAAACAAGTGCAAGCGCCGCATAACCGCCTTTCACAACATGCGTGTCCGCAGAGCCTCGCTTAACTGATGCACCGCCATCGCGTACATGGCGCTGTGATTGTAACGAGTGATCACATAAAAGTTGTGAAGACCCAACCAATATTCATCGCCCTGCTTTCCCTCAAACTTAATCGGGGTCACCAACGCTGTCCCAGTCACCTCTTGAACAGGAACAAGGCCTTGCTCGGAAAATTGGGCAACACTCATCTTGGGCTTCAATCCGGTATCAAACAGCGAGGCGTCGCCTGTGAAACGTGCCGCAGTGATAACGTCCTCGCCTGGCCGCCACCCATGAGCGACAAAATAATTCGCCACACTCATTATCGCATCGTTCGGATTGGTCCAAATATCGATCACGCCGTCACCTTCGAAGTCTTTCGCGTAAGCCTGATAACTCGATGGCATGAATTGGCCCAGACCCATAGCGCCCGCATAAGATCCCTTGAGCTCACCCACAGGCAGCTCAGCTCGATAGGCAAGCTCCAAAAAGATCTCGAGTTCTTTGGTAAAGAACTTGGAACGGCGGGGGTAGTCAAACGCGAGTGTTGAAAGCGCGTCAACCACACGATAACTCCCAGTAATGCGCCCGTAGTAAGTTTCAACGCCAATAATCGCGACAATGATCTCCGCGGGCACCCCCGTTTCGGCTGAAACACGGTCGAGTGCAGACCGATTGGACTGCCAAAACGCCACCCCCTCTTCAGTTCGTCGGTCAGTTAGAAAGATATCTTGATAAGCTGACCACGGTTTACTCTTCTCAGCGGGACGCGCAATCGCCTTGAGAATACTCTCTTTTTTTGTCGCTTCTGCAAGCGCCGCATCGACCCAGGCGCGATCAACACCACGTGTCGATACACGATCAGCAAGCGCGGCGGCGCTCGGATGACTGCTGTAATCTGCGACAACACTCATAGGCACAACGCCCATTAATACCGCCAATAAACATCCCATCTGTCGAATCACTTTACCCTCCGCTCCCAGTTTAAGCACTTTTGCACTCACCATCAGATTGCCACTGTTATCGCATGGCCTGTGTTACCGAATGCTCGGTTGAAATGGCCATTAACATACCAAACGCAATCATCATCGACACCATGGCTGTTCCGCCCCAACTCACCATAGGCAGGGGAACACCCACCACCGGTAACAGCCCTGAAACCATACCAAGATTAACGATGAGCCCAAAAAAGAACGTCGCAATTAAGGCGCCTGCAAGGAGCCGCGCAAAACTAGACTGTGCCCGCCACGAAATAATGAGCCCGCGCACCAAAATAAGGACGTAAAGTAAAAAGAGTAGCGCCACACCGCGAAACCCGAACTCCTCGGCCAGTACCGCGATAATGAAGTCGGTGTGCCCCTCAGGCAGAAAATCCAACTGCGCTTGACTCCCTTGCGTCCAACCTAGCCCTTCCCATCCCCCAGAACCTATCGCCGTTTTAGATTGAATAATATTCCATCCGGCACCCAGTCGATCGG
This sequence comes from Halieaceae bacterium, assembly GCA_018666295.1. GTDB lineage: Bacteria > Pseudomonadota > Gammaproteobacteria > Pseudomonadales > Halieaceae > Luminiphilus. The sequence continues at coordinate 18,004 of JABIZW010000200.1, read as the reverse complement.
ACTCCGGGTTAAACAGGGTCAGCACGCGTTGTTTTTGATAATCCTTCAAGACGAACAGCCACGCGGGCCAAATCGACAGGCCTGTCAAAAACAACATCGACAAAATATAGCGCCACTGAATGCCTGCCATGAAAATCACCGACAACCCGCTGATGGCAACCAGTAAGGAGGTCCCCAAATCGGGCTGTCCAAGAATTAAGAGCGAGGGCAGCGAAACCATTAGGAATGCAATCAATAGTTCACGTCGCGCAGGGGATAACGCTTTTTTTGATAACCACCAAGCCACCGCGAGCGGCATGGCCACTTTCATCACCTCTGACGGCTGAAATCGAATAAATCCAAGATCCAACCATCGTTGAGCGCCTTTGGCACCGACACCAAAGAAGGCGACACCGATCAACAGCACCACCGTGATCGAAAAAATATAGGGTGATACCCCTTTTAACGTGGCCACCTTCAACTGCGCAGTCACCAAGAGGACAAAAAAAGCCACGCCCAGATTACGAATTTGCGTCATCAACATTGTGTCGGATTGACCACTTGCGCTGTAAAGAACAAACAAGCCGCTCACACTGAGTGCAATCAGTGGGAGCATGAGCCAGAGATCAATGTGAAGCGCGTGCAGAATGCGCGTACGCGATCCAAGCTCGCGAGACGACACGTGCGCGTTACGGGAAAAATCATTGCTCATTTTGTTTCATCCAGTAATCGAGCATTGCTCGCGCCACGGGATATGCGGTGCTGCCACCCCCTGTATTTTCGGTTAAAACCGCAAGTACAATCTCAGGGTTCTCTGCAGGCGCAAATCCAACAAACCAACCATGCTCGCGCTGGTATTCTGACAAAATATCTTCGTCATAAGTAGCATCTTGAGCAATACCGACCACTTGCGCGGTGCCCGTCTTTCCTGCAACGCTATAGGTGATTCCCGTGCGCATTCCAGCAGCAGTTCCGCGAGGTGAAAACACCGTGTCGACCATGCCCGCAACGACCTCGCTCCAGTAGTCTGCTGGCGCGGTAACATCAAGCAACGGCTCGGGCGGCAGTGCGGTACCTGCAACCGATGCAACTAACTTGGGTTTATAGGCAGTACCGCGTGTTGCCAAGGCGCTGGTCGCCACCGCCAATTGCAGGGGCGTTGCCAGCGTGTAGCCCTGACCGATACCGACAATTAACGTTTCACCGCCGTACCAATTACTGCCGATCACGCGCTTTTTCCACTCGGAGCTTGGCAATATGCCGCGCTTTTCGCTGGGTAAATCGACACCCGTTAAACTTCCTATACCAAACTCATCGAGCGATTCGGCAAGTGCGTCAATGCCCAGGCGATGCGCGAGATCATAGAAAAAAACATCACAGGACTGCGCGATCGACTCCCTTAAATTCATGTCGTCCGCATGCCCCGTACCGCGCAAGCGGAGAATCCAATCGCGGTATCTGCGAGGATCTCCCGGAAGCGAGTACCAACCCGGGTCGGCGATGCGCGTATCAATACTAATCACATTTCGGTTTAGGCCTTGAAGGCCCAGCATCGGTTTAATTGTTGATGCCGGCGGATATTGACCCTGAATCACTCGATTAAGCAACGGTGAGTCACGCGAATCTCTTAACGCCGCGTAATCATCAAAGCTGATTCCGTTAACGAACTTATTAGGGTCGTATCGCGGGTTTGAAAAGGCCGCCAAAATGCCGCCATTGCTGGGGTCGATCGCCACCACCGCACCACGCATGTCACCCATTGCTTGAGCCACGGTTCTCTGCAACCCAAGATCGAGGTGCAAGGAGAGCTCAGACCCGGCAATCGGCTCAATCCGATCAATAACGTCCAGTTCGACGCCGCGAGCATTAGTTTCTACTCGACTAACACCCACGCCACCTTTGAGGACGTCTTCGTAATAGGCCTCAAGCCCCACTTTTCCGATGTGGGTAATCCCGCGATATTCGTCTTTTTTTGTGTCATCTACGTCGTCTATGCCAATACGGCCAACGTAGCCCAGCGCATGGCCCACGAGATCACCCTCGGGGTAAAACCGAGTCAATTCTGATGCAACAGACACTCCGGACAAGCGGTGCTTGTTCACTGCAATCAGGGCACGATCTTCATCCGAAAGCCTATACTTAATGGGGACCGGGCTCATGGCTCGACGACGCTTTCGCGTATCTAAAAAAAGCGCAATGTCTTGGTCAGACAGGTCCAGGAGCTCGCGCAAGGTGGTCAGTGTTTGTGCTAAATCATCAGCGCGTTCAGGTGTAACCGCGAGCGTAAACGAGGGCTGGTTAATAGCAAGAAGACTTCCATTCCGATCGACAATAACACCACGTGTTGGCGCAACGGTTCGAACGGCAATACGATTTCGATCTGACTGGGCGCGATATTGATCGTTTTGGAGGACCTGTAGAACGAAGTAGCGGTACAACAGTCCGGCCATAATCACCAGCATCATCAGCGCCAACACGACAATTCGCCCGTGAATGATGCGGGTTTCGCGTGCCCAATCCTGCATCTGATTTAGCTGACGTACCATTAAGATTCAATCCTGCGACCCGACATCACTTTGCCATACGCATTCTTTTTACGCTCGATGATAAGGGTGTCCCGCATTAATAGACCACGCTCGATAAAGCTGCTCTGCAAGAATCACGCGTACTAGCGGATGTGGCAAGGTAATGCGTCCCAGGGACCATCGCGCGCTAGCCCGCGCCTTGAGTGTCGGATGCAGCCCGTCAGGGCCTCCGATAATGAAGACGACCTTTGCCCCTTCGGCCTGCCAGGAGGACAGTGCGTCAGCAATGCTTTCGGTGGACAACGACTTCCCATCAATATCTAACGCCACAATAAGCTCTTGAGGCTTTAACCGTCGCTCAATCGCTGAGGCTTCATCCAGCATACGAAGCTCTGCAGTATCGCGGGTGCGTTTCGATGCGGGCAGCTCCACCCACTCGACCAATAACTCTCGTGGCATGCGCTTGAGATACTCGTCAGAGCCTTCGGTCACCCAACCGGGCATACGGGTGCCGATGGCAATGACACGCATGGGTCAGTTCCAGACCTCGGAGGTGTATTCTTGCGGTGCAGTCAGTTCGGGCTCGCCCGACCAGAGTCGCTCCAAATCGTAAAAACTGCGTGCAGCAGGCTGCATGACGTGAACGACCACGTCACCCAAATCCACCAAAACCCAGTCTGCATCGCGCTCTCCTTCGACGCCGATGGGAGGACAACCGGCCTCTTTCGCCTTGACCACCACGTTGTCGGCCAGTGACTTCACATGGCGAGAAGAATTGCCACTGGTGACGACGAGGAAGTCCGTCACAGAGCTTAAGTCGCGGACATCCACTATTTTGGTATCAACGGCTTTTAGATCATCGAGCGCATCGACCACTAGGTCGGTGATGGTAGAGTCTATCGGGGTCAAGGATTCGCCTCAGCTTGGCTTGGAACAGCGTAAAGTTTGTGTTGGGTAATATACTCTATAACCGGGTCCGGAATCACCTCTGATACGAGACTGCCTAATGCAATAGCCGCTCTAATTGCTGTCGATGAGGTATTAACAAGCGAGCATTCCACACGCGACACCCCCCCACACGGAGACTGCCCCAACGCTTCCAGCGACATTTCGTGGTGATTCCACCATTTTTTCACTGTGGCGGGGACCGCTGGGAAAACACCGGGGCGACTGACCACAACAACATGCGCATAGTGGAGAATCTCCTGCCAACGCGACCAACGCGTCAGCGACGGGAGCAAATCGTCTCCCATTATGAAATACAGTGAGGCCTGCGAACCCTGCTCCTGACGCAGCGCTTCGAGGCTGTTGATGGTGTAGGACGGCCCTTTTCGACTGAGCTCCCTCAAATCGAGGTCGAGCTCTGGGTGAGTGGCCACAGCCAGCTCTAACATTGCCGCACGATGTTCAGCGCTGACCGAGTGCACGCCTTTAAAGGGCGACTGCGCGGCGGGCATGAGCACCATACGATCGAGTTTAAGTGTTGCCTTAACGTCGCGGGCAACACGCAAATGACCGCAGTGGACAGGGTTAAAACTACCCCCCATGACGCCTATGCGATGATTAATGGCGTGTGTGGCCATTGCCCAGAACCACGTATTTCTGGCTCGTCAGGCCCTCGAGACCGACGGGGCCACGCGCATGAATTTTGTCCGTGGAAATGCCAATTTCCGCACCCAATCCGTACTCAAAACCATCGGCAAATCGGGTCGATGTATTGACCATTACAGAACTGGAATCGACAGCGCGAAGGAAACGCATGGCACTCGCGTGACAGGCTGTAACGATGCCATCAGTATGTCCGGAGCCGAACGTCGAGATGTGCTTAATCGCGTGCTCGAAATCATCGACAACCTTAATCGCCAAAATTGGCGCCAAATACTCCGTCACCCAGTCGCCCTCGGAAGCCGGATTGCACGCGTGAGACAAGATTGCGCACGTTTTTTCGCAACCGCGCAATTCAACACCTTTCGCCACCAATGGCGCTGCAATACTGGGTAGCATTGACGCAACCTCTGCATCGACTAACAAGGTCTCCATGGTATTGCACGTACCGTAACGATGCGTCTTCGAATTCACAGTGAGCTCAGTCGCCATCGACACATCGGCCTTGGAGTGGATATAGAGGTGGCAAATACCGTCCAGATGTTTAAGCACAGGCACCGTGGCCTCGGCAGCGACTCGTTCAATGAGCCCCTTCCCTCCACGCGGCACGACCATATCAACCAAGCCGCTCAAACCTACCAGCGCCGAGACGGCCGCTCTGTCGGTGGTATCAATGACTTGAACCAGCTCCTCCGACAAACCCGCCTCTGTAAGCCCCGCTTTAATGCAGGTCGCAAGCACAAGGTTAGAACGAATCGCCTCAGACCCGCCGCGCAGCAGTACCGCGTTACCAGACTTTAAACACAAGCTTGCCGCATCGATCGTCACATTGGGTCGCGACTCATAAATAATTCCGATGAGCCCCAAAGGCACCCGCATTTTCCCGACCTGAATCCCTGACGCCATTGCCCTTAAGTCCTCGACACCACCAATCGGATCAGGAAGTGCTTGAACAATGGACAACGACGTCAGCATTGCTTCGATGCGCGCATCTGTCAGTTCCAGTCGATCGATTAATGCAAGGTCCAGCCCCTTCTTCTTCGCACTCAGAAGATCTTCAGCGTTCGCCGCCAGTAGAGCGGTCTTGCTTACTTTGACCTGAAGGGCGATGGCCTGAAGGGCAGCATTGCGAACTGAGACCGGGGAATTGGCTAACGAAGCAGACGCCTGTTTTGCAGATGTAGCAAGCTCGGTAACGTGCTGATGAATAGACACCTTAGTAACTCCCTAGTGATTGCCCGCCATTATACGGCATGATGCAAAATGTTTGTTGACAATAGTTCTCATTAACATTACGTTTCTCATATGTATGTGTGTATCTGTAAAGGCGTAACCGACAGAGCGATCCGAGAACAGGTTGCGGCCGGCGCTCGCTCGCTTGCCGAAGTCAGTCGCGTGACAGGCTGTTCCACACAATGCGGTAAGTGCTCATGCTTCGCAGAATCGCTTGTCAGCGAGGCCGTCCACAGAGGCGTGCACATGCAGGCGGCTCGCCAGTCCTAAATGCGAGTGCGGTTGCGAATCGTTCACATTATCTTTCCCTTATAAAACAATAAGTTACACTTTTTTAAAGGCCGATATTTCGGTATAGTCCCACTTGAAATTTAACCACAGTGGAGACGGCCCGATGAAAGGCAACCCAGACGTTATTCGATACCTCAACAAAATTCTCTACAACGAGCTCGTGGCGATTAACCAGTACTTCCTGCACGCTAAAATGTACAAGGATATGGGCCTCACGGAACTCGCAGAACATGAGTACCACGAGTCTATTGACGAAATGAAGCACGCTGACGAGCTCGTCGAGCGGATTTTATTTCTCGAGGGGTTTCCTAACCTTCAAGATCTTGGAAAGCTGCGAATCGGTGAAACCCCAAGAGAGATGCTGGAATGCGACCTTCAACTCGAACACGTGGCCCATGACGATTTGAAGGCGACCGTGAAGTGCTGTGAAGAAGTCGGAGACTATGTGTCGCGGGATCTCGCCAAGCGAATTCTGGACGCAGAAGAAGAGCACATCGACTGGCTAGAGACACAGTTGTCCCTCATGGATCGAGTCGGCGAACAGAACTACTTGCAAACGGCCATGAAAACCGTGAAACCCTCAGACAGCTGAGAATCGGGGGGGCTTCGAAGTTATGACTCGGAGCCACCCTCCCCAACAACGATCTCGCTCAACTCGCCACTATCACCCAGGTCGCAGACGATGTCGCATCCCCCGATCAACTCGCCATTCACCCAGAGCTGAGGGAACGTCGGCCAGTTGCCGTAGGCGGGAAGATTAGCTCTTATCTCGGGATTACTCAGAATATCGACGTAGGCAAATTTCTGCCCACAGGCCATAAGCGCCTGCACAGTGCGCGCCGAAAACCCGCATTGCGGCTGATTTGGGGAGCCTTTCATATAAAGGATTACACGATTGCTCTCGATCTGATCCTTAATGGTCTCCATAATGTCCATTGCTAATCTCCACGCTGTGTATTTCTGATAGTAAATGAATCAAGCGAGAGAGTTTACCAGAAAGCGGCTCGCCGTTAGTCTTTCATCGTCGAATTAAAAGGTTTCTCTCATGTCAGCGATCATGCCGACCTACGGTCGATTACCCGTTTCCTTTGCCTCTGGCGATGGTGCGTACTTATTCGACCAAAAAGGCCTGCAGTATATTGACGCGCTGTCAGGGATCGCGGTGACGAATTTAGGGCACTCTCACCCCAACGTAACGCGTGCCGTTCAAGAACAAGCCGAAACTCTCATTCACACATCTAACCTTTACGGTATTGCTCAACAGGAGCGTCTGGCGGCAGAGCTAACGCAGCTTACGGGCATGGAAAATGTTTTCTTTTGTAATTCGGGTGCCGAAGCCAATGAGACAGCGATTAAAGTTGCGCGTCGACACGGCCATAACAAGGGTATTGAAACACCCCACATCATCGTTTTGGAGGGTGCTTTTCACGGCAGAACGATGGGCGCACTCTCCGCGACCGGCAATGCCGCGATACAAGAGTCATTCAAGCCGCTACTGCCCGGATTCATTCGAATTTCGCGCAACGATATCGATGCTTTGGAAATGCTTGCCAAAAATCGCGATGACATTGTTGCCATTCACGTCGAGCCGATACAGGGCGAGAGCGGTATATGGCCTCTAAGCCCATCGTTCTTAACCCGAGCTCGCGAACTCTGCAATGCTAAAGACTGGCTACTGAGCTTCGATGAAGTGCAATCGGGCAATGGACGCTGCGGAGCGCTCTATGTCTTTCAGCGCTTTGGGATAACGCCTGATATTTTAGCCACCGCCAAAGGGCTGGGTAACGGTCTCCCAATTGGCGCATGCATGACTCGAGGTCGAGCGAGAGAGTTATTGATCGCAGGGGACCACGGCACGACGTACGGCGGCAACCCCATCTGTTGTGCGGCGGCCAGTGCCGTCATCAATACACTCAGTAGTGAGCAACTTTGGAATCGTGCCGATAAAATTCGCGATGCCATTTTTGAGGGCCTGGATGCCGAGCTCTCAGATCCGACGCTTGTGCGTGACCGACGAGGCATCGGTTTGATGATCGGCATTGAACCCACAGTAGCGACCACAAATCTCGTCAAAATGGCGCTGGACCGTCGAGTCTTAGTCAACGTCGCAGGTGGGAATACCATAAGACTGCTGCCACCACTCGTGATGAACCTCGATGACGCGCGCATGGTCGGCGCAACGATTGCGGATATTTTGAATGCGCTTAAAGACGATAAAGGACAGGCCTAATGAATACTCCTCGCCACTTTCTGACGCTCAATGACCTCTCTAGAGACGAACTGCTCGCGATTCTCGCTCGCGCATCAACGCTCAAAACACTCAAGCGTAGCGGCACGGCACACGCAACACTCCCAGGCAAGGTTATGGCCATGATATTTGCCAAGGCCTCAACGCGTACACGAGTCTCCTTTGAAGCAGGGATGAGTCAGCTCGGAGGAAGCGCCATGTTCCTGTCGTCGAGCGAGACGCAAATGGGTCGCGGAGAGCCTATTAGCGACACTGCAAGAGTCATATCGTCTATGGTCGACATCGTCATGATTCGGACTTATCAGCACGCCGACGTCGAAGCATTTGCCGCCAACTCGCAGGTGCCTGTTATCAATGCACTAACTGATGACTTTCATCCCTGCCAATTGCTTGCGGACATGCAGACTTGGCTCGAGCACCGCGGCGATATGCGCGGCAAAACCGTGTGCTGGCTTGGCGATGGAAATAATATGTGTCAGTCGTACATTAACGCAGCAAAGATACTGGACTTCAAACTGACCGTGTCCTGCCCTCCCGGCTTTGAGCCCTCGGCAGAGGTCTTGCGCCAAGCGAGTGACCACGTCTCGATCGAGGTAGATCCTGAGCGCGCGGTTGCTGGTGCACACCTTTTAGTAACCGACGTATGGGCGTCTATGGGGCAGGAGTCAGAGGCAGATGCACGAATCAAAGCACTCGAGGCCTATCAACTGAACCGCCCACTTTTAAGTCGCGCCGATCCAGAGGCGCTTTACTTGCACTGCCTCCCGGCACATCGCGGTGAAGAAATCACTGCTGAGCTTATGGATGATCCGGCGTCCGTGATCTGGGATGAAGCCGAAAATCGTTTGCATGCACAAAAAGCCCTCATCGAGTTCTTGTTGCGCAACTAACACGAGAAACTCAGACCGAATCAACGCGGTGGATTTACTGCACTGATACGACAGTCGCAGCTCATCACTGTGGGTTATTTACTAACCGTGTTTTGCACGCTCCCTTGTTAGTAAGCGCTAACTTCTAAAATCACCACATCTTATCCACAAGAAATCCGCCGGGTTTTAGACTTGCATTCGGACCCAGACCGCCCTATCTTGGGTCCAGAACACTAAGCAACCCCAACATGTGGTAAGAAGTACGATAATAGACACCACACGGCAGGCCGGTTGCGAGCCCGCGAAAAAAACAGTTTGAGGTGACCATAAAATGCAGACAGGCAGTGAATCGGTGAGCAATACAACGCCCGCGACCCCCCCAATTACAGGCACGCCCAGTCAAACGCGACTGGCAGCAACAGCGCCGGGGCAAATGCGTGTCATTAAACGTAATGGCACCGTTGTATCCTTCGAAGACAGCAAAATATCGGTCGCAATCACAAAGGCCTTTCTCGCAGTTGAAGGTGGTACCGCGGCAGCAAGCACTCGAATTCATGAGACCGTTGCAAAGCTCACCGCACAGGTGGTGGGCACCTTTAAGCGTCGCATGCCCTCAGGTGGAACGATTCACATTGAAGACATCCAAGATCAAGTTGAGCTCGCACTCATGCGTGCGGGGGAACATTTAACTGCACGCGACTACGTGATTTACCGAGAGTCGAGGCGACAGGCGCGCGTAGAAAAAGAGGCGCTATCACCCGAGTCTCAGGCTGCGGCTGGCGCCATCAATGTTGTTGGCGCTGACGGAAATACGAAACCACTCGATATCGAGCGTATCCGAACCGTTGTGGCAGAGGCCTGCATGGACCTCAGTGACGTCAGCGAGGCGGCCATCATCGATGAGGCCCTCAAAAATCTTTATGACGGTGTGTCAGAGCACGAGCTGAGTACCTCGCTGGTGATCACAGCGCGCACCATGATCGAGCAGGAGCCAAATTACTCGAGTGCAGCGGCGCGGTTACTGCTCGACAATCTTCGGGCAGAAGGCTTGAGCTTCTTGAACGTCGCAGACTCTGCAACGCAGAGCGATATGGACATCCATTATCCACAGGCACTGAAGTCATTCATTAGTCGTGGCATTGAGCTCGAATTACTGGCGCCCAATTTAGCCGAATACGATCTCGATCGGCTGGGCGATGCAATACTGCCTGAGAGAGACCTTCAATTTAGCTATCTGGGCCTCCAAACGCTGTACGACCGTTATTTCATTCACAGTAACGACGTTCGCTTCGAGTTACCCCAACTGTTCTTCATGCGTGTTGCCATGGGTCTAGCCACTCGAGAAGATGACAAAAACGCGCGCGCAATTGAGTTTTATCAGCTGCTGTCATCGTTCGACTACATGAGTTCGACGCCGACACTGTTTAACTCCGGCACATTACGGCCACAGCTGAGCTCTTGCTATCTCACAACGGTGCCCGACGACCTTTACGGTATTTATGGTGCGATTCAAGACAACGCGATGCTGTCAAAGTTTGCAGGCGGCTTAGGGAATGACTGGACACCTGTACGCGCACTGGGCGCCTACATTAAAGGCACCAATGGTAAGAGCCAAGGGGTTGTTCCATTCTTAAAGGTGGTGAACGACACGGCGGTTGCCGTAAACCAGGGCGGCAAACGCAAAGGGGCAGTCTGCGCCTATCTTGAAACATGGCACATGGACATCGAAGAGTTCGTCGAGTTGCGCAAGAACACCGGTGATGATCGCCGCCGCACGCATGATATGAATACTGCGAACTGGGTACCCGATCTATTTATGAAGCGTGTCTTCGAAGACGGTGACTGGACGTTGTTCTCGCCTAATGACGTGCCCGACCTTCATGACCTTTACGGCACGGCGTTCGAAGAGCGTTACAACCACTACGAAGCGCAAGCGCGAAGTGGGGAGCTCAAACTTCATAAAACACTCAAAGCGCAAGCGCTGTGGCGAAAAATGCTCGGTATGATCTTTGAGACCGGTCACCCATGGATCACGTTCAAGGATCCCTGCAATATTCGATCACCCCAGCAGCATTGCGGTGTCGTGCACTCCTCAAACCTGTGTACGGAGATCACGCTCAACACCAGTAAAGACGAGATTGCGGTGTGTAATTTGGGCAGTGTGAACCTCCCACAGCACATCGAGAATGGCACTCTTAATATTGAGAAGCTGCGCAAAACAGTCACTACCGCAATTCGCATGCTCGACAACGTCATCGACATTAATTATTACTCGGTGGAAACATCTGAAAACTCCAATATGAAACACCGTCCGATCGGACTGGGCTTAATGGGTTTCCAAGACGCGCTCTATAAAGTCGATGTGTCCTACGCTTCGGATCAGGCCGTTGAATTCGCCGACCAGACAATGGAGGCGATCAGTTACTTCGCGATCAGCGCGTCGACAAGCCTCGCAGCGGAGCGTGGTGCCTACGCGAGTTACGAGGGTTCACTCTGGAGTCAGGGTATTTTCCCAATTGACTCACTCGCGATGCTCGTCGAGCAGCGAGGTGCCGACTACATCTCGGTTAATCAAGACAGCACGATGGATTGGGATGCACTGAGGGAGACGGTGAGTCAGCAAGGCATGCGCAACTCCAATGTGATGGCCATTGCGCCCACCGCAACCATTGCGAACATTACCGGCGTGTCCCAATCGATAGAGCCGACTTATCAGAATCTGTACGTCAAATCGAATCTCTCGGGCGAATTCACTGTCGTGAACCCCTACCTCGTGCGCGACCTTAAGGAGCACGGACTGTGGGATCAGGTCATGGTTAACGACCTGAAATACTACGACGGCAGTGTCCAAGCAATCGACCGGATTCCAGCGGACTTGAAGGCCAAGTATTCAACGGCGTTTGAGATCGAACCACGCTGGTTGGTGGACAGTGCGAGTCGGCGTCAGAAGTGGATCGATCAGGCACAGTCGCTTAACTTGTACATCAATAATGCCAGTGGAAAGAAGTTAGACGTAACCTATCGTATGGCTTGGTTCAGTGGCTTGAAAACAACATACTATTTACGCTCTTTAGCGGCGACAGGCACCGAGAAATCCACGGTGAACACGGGGCAACTTAATGCCGTGTCGCAGCAATCAGAAGCACCTATTCAACCCGCACCGGTACCACAGGCTTGCTCGCTTGACGATCCAGACTGTGAAGCGTGCCAATAACCAAATAAGTTAGAGGAGTTAACAATGCTTAATTGGGACGATTACGACGTAGCAGAAGGCGAATCACAGGCCGCTACACAACACCAGACACCGGTTCAACCGGAGGTCGTTAATAAGGCGCTGGAGGCCCTGGTCGAGGCGCCTGTCACTGCTGACGTTACTGCGACAAGCCAGTTGCAGGCGGCTGCAGCGGCCGTTGCGAATATTGATACAACACAAGGCTTGGCCGAGCTGGAGATGAGCGGATCGCGTATTTCAGTTGATGAAAAGGCCATGATCAATTGCCGTGCAGATCTCAACCAACTCGTGCCGTTCAAGTACGACTGGGCATGGCAAAAATATCTTGATGGCTGCGCCAATCACTGGATGCCGCAAGAAGTCAACATGACCGCAGACGTTGCGACGTGGAAAAGTGAAGACGGTCTGACGGAAGATGAGCGTCGAATTGTGATGCGTTCTTTAGGGTATTTTTCAACGGCCGACTCGCTCGTCGCTAACAACTTGGTGTTGGGCATCTATCGATTGATCACTAACCCTGAGTGCCGCCAGTACCTGCTGCGCCAGGCGTTCGAAGAAGCGATCCACACGCACGCCTACCAGTACTGCATCGAGTCGCTTGGAATGGACGAGGGCGAAGTCTTCAACATGTATCGAGAAGTGCCCTCGGTTGCCAAAAAAGCGTCTTGGTCACTCGACAAAACGAAGGTGCTCTCAGATCCCAATTTCAACACCGGCACGGTCGAGGCTGATCAGCAGTTACTGCGTAATTTAATCGGTTTCTATGGCGTCACCGAAGGCATCTTCTTCTACTGCGGCTTTACCCAAATCCTATCAATGGGTCGCCGTAACAAAATGACCGGGGTTGCAGAGCAGTTCCAGTACATTTTGCGAGACGAGTCAATGCACTTGAACTTTGGCATCGACGTCATCAACCAGATCAAACTCGAGAATCCGCACTTGTGGACCGAAGCATTCCAACAGGAAGTGATTCAAATGATTCTTGAGGGAACAGCGCTCGAAATTGAATACGCACGCGACACTATGCCGCGCGGTGTTCTAGGAATGAATGCGAGCATGATGGAAGAGTACTTACAGTTCATCTCAAATCGTCGTTTGACTCAACTCGGGTTGCCCGAGCAGTTCCCAGGCGCGCAAAACCCGTTCCCGTGGATGTCTGAGATCATGGACCTTCGTAAAGAGAAGAACTTCTTCGAAACTCGCGTTATTGAGTATCAAACGGGTGGCGCACTGAGCTGGGACTAAGGCTCAAACGCATTCCACTAAAAGCCCCGCTCGAAGCGGGGCTTTTTTTTGCCCGCTGTGAACGACAAAATCTGCCTCCTTATGCCTCTAAATCAGAACACATCAGACGCTGAGTGTTTAACGTTCAATGTCAAACTGGTATCGCGGCAAGGTATCGAGAATGGCACGACCGTAGCGCTTCGTCACGATACGCCGGTCCAGCAAAGTAATGATCCCAGAGTCTGTCTCAGTCCGCAGTAATCGCCCACAAGCCTGAAGAAGCCTGAGCGCCGCACTGGGGACCGTCAGCTCCATAAAGGGGTTTCGACCCGCCGACTCCAGTAGCTCTGCATGCGCTGCATCAATCGGATCGTCGGGCGCTGAAAACGGTAATTTAGCAATAATAACGTGCTCACAATAATCACCCGGCAAATCCACGCCTTCGGCGAAACTGGCAAGTCCAAAAATAGTGGATGACTTCCCAGAGTCGATACGGTGGCGGTGTGCGGCGAGGATCTCAGCCTTACTCATGACACCTTGAATGAATAACTCAGACTCAAAGCGGGGAGCCAACTCATCCACAACCTCCTGCAACTGTCGCTTAGAGCTGAACAACACCAAAGTCCCCTGGCTACACGCCAGCAGACCCGGCAGCAGCGCTACCAGCTCTGCAGTATGCGCTGCTGGAGCACTCGGGTCGCTGGCCATCGAGGGCACTACAAAGCGCCCTAAAGAGGCGTCAAATGGACTCTCGACACGCGCAAGTTTTGTGTCTGCTGGTAATCCCGACTGCTGCATTAAGTGATCAAATGATCCCAGGGCCGTCAACGTCGCCGATGTCAAAACCGCCCCTGCGACCCGATCCCAGACATGCTCCGAAAGAATGTCACGCGCGTAGATGGGGCTGGCGTAACACTCAATTGTGCTCTCGTCGCCATAATGCCGCATCCAACGAGCCCACGGCGTGCCGACCTCGTCGGCAGAACTTGCGTAACTTTCCCAGAGCGCAAGCTGTCCCTCAGCCCGTGACATGACGACTTGCAGATCATTAAGGTTGCCCTCCCAAGCCTCTCGCTGCTCCGCATCACCCTCTTCGACCAACGCCTCAACGAGTCCCACCAACGGTGACAGTCGCTGGATATGCAGCTTCCATAAGTCACGCAGCGCGGCAGAGGCGTCACGCAACTCAGGATCGACAACACCAAAGGGGAATCGCAAGTCAGCCCTGTCATCAACACGGTTTGAAAGCGCGCCCCAGCACAAGGAATACGTATCGCGTGTCACCTGAAGCAAGTCTGTCACACTGGCACTTAACGCTAACAGTGCCTCTGGTCGCACCTCGTACTCAAGCAGTAACTCGCGCTTGCTGTCGATCCACTGTTGAGTTTCCGAAAGATTATTGAGCGTGCGTCCGCTGCGGGAAAAACAGGCAAAGTGTTGTAAGCACTTCTCTGCCAGCTGATGGCCTTCATCAAAAATGTAAAAGCTGTCCTCCGGATTAGAGAGAATTCGACCTCCACCGAGTCTGAAGTCCGATAAAACTAAATCGTGATTGGTGACGATAACATCGACTTCCTCAAGCCCCTCTCGCGCTCTGTAAAAACTGCACCCCGAGATGTGAGGACATCGACGGCCTAAGCACTGCGAGTGATCAGTCGTGACGGAGCGAATCACGCCGGCATCTAACGCTTCGGGCCAAGAATCCAAGTCGCCGTCCCAACGATCCTCACTGACAGCACTCAACATGGCGTCGAAGGCGCGCTGCGTGTCTTCACCCTCAGGGAGATCAACCTCATCCGGGTACATCGACAACATGGGTGATTCCGCAAAACCCTGAATCAATTGATCAAGCTTGTATAAACACAGATAGCGACTGCGTCCCTTAGCCAGCTGATAGCTAAAATTAAGCCCGCTGTGACGTTTAATCTCAGGGAGATCTTTGAAGATCAGCTGCTCTTGTAACGCGACAGTCGCGGTTGCAATAATTAGTGTTTTGGACCGTGCCTTTGCGACCGGAAGCGCAGCGATGGTGTAAGCAATTGTCTTACCGGTTCCCGTGCCGGCCTCAATCGCCAGAAACGAAGACGCCTCGGTATCCCCAAATGCATTTGCCACCTCTGCAATCATCTGACGCTGACCCCAGCGCGGCTTTAGATCTTTTGCCTCAGTGAGTGCAAAAAATGCCGCTCTAACTTCTTCGCGGAGCGCTTCGGTTAACAAGCGTTATCAGTCCTTTTCATGACGGGCAACCCAGTTCAAAACAGGGCGCGCATACATCGAAAACGCGGCATGTCTCTCAGCCTCAGACAGCAGATCAAATCGCGACATGAATTGCTCGCGCGAGACAGTGGCAATAGCATCAGACCTTAGCGTTGCCGGCACCGGGTGACCCAACGCTTCGACGGCCCATAGATTAGTTTGGAATACTCGATAGTGGTCGATCATGTGTGCATCGATCAGCTCAACTGCTGTCGTCACAGACAAAGTCTCCTGATTTAGCGGCTCGCCAAAGCGTAAATGAACACACCCTTTTTGACCCTGAATACCCTGAGCAATACTCGACAGATCTTCAAAAGGCTTTTTCGTATACCCTTGACCAAAGGAGAGCTCCTGCGCCTTGAGCACGTCACAAGGGTCAAGCTCATAGGCAATGGTGATCGGCACAATATTGAGCTTTCCCAGAATCTGATCCGCCGTCTCGATGCGTTTATCGCGAGACAAGCTCACCATTTTTAGCACCGCCGCTTCGGTGCAATCATCACCGTCCTTCGCTCGTCCCTCTCGCTGAGCGATCCAGATAGGGCCACGATTTTCAGAGATAGATTCCCGAATAAATCCCGCTAACTGCTTTGATGCCGCAAGTTGCTGCTTAGGCCCACTGAGGCTTCGCTTGACGATGAAGCTCTTATTGATTCGCATCAAGTCAGACACCCACGGCTTCTGGAGCAAATTGTCACCAATGGCAACTTGTGCGGTGCGGTGGCCATGTGTCACCAAAACGATATTGGCGTATGCCGAATCCATGGCAATGTCTCGGTGATTACTGACAAATAAATACGACTGAGTGGCATCCAGTTTTTCAATCCCAGCGCTACTGAACACGGATGTCGCGGCAACCACCCGATCCAGTCGGGGCTTAACCAGCGCCTGAAATGCGTCTACCGTAGAGACGTCGGACAACTGCTTTCGTAAAGCTCGGCGCGCATAAAAGCGCGACATAACAGGGAACCATGTCGCTATTTTATTACCGTGTAGGGCGACCAAGGTGTCAATGAATTCATCATCAGCCAAAAGCGCATTCACAACGTCACGAACTTCCACGTCTCGGTAGGGCCGTATATCGCTGTAAAGGTCGCTCATTATTCAACACACCCTTGTTTTCGGGTCAGACACTCATTAACCACTAAGAATACGATTTTTAGCTCATAAATGCTTGGCTACAGCTCCTAATCTGTTAGGATCGCGACCCGTCGTGCACCCTACCTGCGGAGATGAAAAGATGGAAGCGTACAACGCTTATTTGATGTTTTTAGGAGTGTCCTGCTTGCTCGTCAGCTGGGCCTTGTTACTGATCACTGCGTGGAAAGAAGATTACGCATGGGGCATGTTCTCTTTACTCCTCCCGCCGATCGGTTATGGCTATGCTTTTTTCCGTCTGAATGAGGCGAAAGAAACGCTCATACTCGCGGGACTGGGCTGGCTTTTAATTATCCTTGGGCTGTAACTTAGACATTATTACCGTATGGGCTTAGAGCGGTTGACATAGACACTGACCTCAACCACTA
This sequence comes from Halieaceae bacterium, assembly GCA_018666295.1. Lineage (GTDB taxonomy): Bacteria > Pseudomonadota > Gammaproteobacteria > Pseudomonadales > Halieaceae > Luminiphilus. The sequence goes on along the minus strand of JABIZW010000200.1, from coordinate 1,013 downwards.
TTTGCGCCCTTTGAATTCCGGAGAGATTTCGTGGCGAACTCACCACAGGCTCGTAAGCGAGCAAAACAGAACGACAAAAGACGTGCACACAACGCAAGCCTTCGATCGCTCGTTCGCACCAAGATGAAGCAAGTACTGGCAGCAATTGGTACCGGTGAACATGGCTCTGCTCAAGACGCCTATAACCAAGCTGTTCCCGTTATTGACCGCATGGCCAACAAGGGCATCATCAACAAGAACAAAGCAGCTCGGCACAAGAGCCGCTTGAACGCCAAAGTTAAGGCACTCGCCGCTGGCTAAAACGTCGAGCCGCTATACAGCGGCTCGATTGTGAATATTCTATGTGAGTTTCAGGTCGCTCAAAGAGGCGACCTTGTTAAACTATCGACATGTCAAAGTATCCCTCCAACGATGATAGTTACCGCTTTCTTTTCAAGGATGCGGATATCCGCGGCGAGACAGTCACCCTCGAGCATGTGCTCACCGATTTATTAGCGGCCCACGACTACGGCGCAGGTGTCCGGCGCTTGTTGGGCGAGTTCGCTGCGGCAACAGTGGTCATTTCAAATAATTTAAAATTTGACGGGCGAGTCGTCCTACAAGGACGAAGCGACGGCCCGGTGTCCCTGATTATGCTCGAGTGCTCGAGCGACGGCGAAGTGCGGGGCTTGGCTCGCGGTGAACTGGACGTGCCAGAGGGCCCGTTGAGCAGTCATCTTCCTCAGGGCGTCTTAACACTGACCGTCGAACCCGATATCGGCCAGCGCTATCAGGGCATCATTGCCGTACAACGGGACGAATTAGCAGACGTCCTCAGCGACTATTTCGAACAGAGTGAGCAACTGGCGACTAAATTTTGGTTGTCCACCCGAAATGGTGCCTCAGCGGCCCTGATGCTGCAACAGCTCCCATCGCAGTTAGTGGCAGATGACGACGAGCGTCTCGACCAATGGGTCACCCTGTGTGCGCTTGCAGACACCCTTTCGGCCGACGAATTGATCGACTCAGAAACT
>JABIZW010000198.1 GCA_018666295.1 Halieaceae bacterium | reverse complement strand
GCTTTCAATGTTCGCAACCGCGCTTTCGCCTTACTGAGCAGCGGTTTTATACGCTCAATAGAATAGATTTCCTCGGCCACCCGAGCCAGCACAGCGCTTTGATAGCCTGATCCCGTACCCAGCTCCAAAACGCGGCGAGGCTTGCCGCGTTGCAACGCAAGCTCTGTCATTCGCGCAACGATATAAGGCTGACTTAAGGTCTGATTAAACCCAATAGGCAGCGCGGTATCCTCATAGGCTCGATGCGCCAGCGCCTCGTCGACAAATAAATGTCTGGGCGTCTCGCTCATGGCTTGAAGTACTCGGTCATCGTCAATACCCTGCGCTTTCAGTCGCTCAATCAGGCGCAGGCGCGTCCGTTGCGAGGTCATGCCAATGCCACGTAGATCACTCACTTGGACGCTTTCTCTGTCAGTAAAACCACCGCATGCACGGCAATACCCTCTTCTCGACCAATAAAGCCTAACGTCTCTGTCGTCGTGGCCTTTACATTGACATTATCGATCGTCACGTTGAGGTCATCCGCTATATTTTTTTTCATGCCCGCAATGTGATCGGCAAGTTTAGGAGCCTGTGCGATGACCGTCACATCGCTGTTCGACACGCAGAATCCAAGATCATTCACTTGCTCAATCACGTGCCGGAGTAATACGCGACTATCTGCATTCGCAAAAGCGGGGTCGTTGTCGGGAAAGTGATGCCCAATATCGCCCAGCGCCATTGCGCCGAGCAAGGCATCACTCAATGCGTGCAAGACCACATCACCGTCTGAGTGCGCAATCAAACCTTGAGAGTGAGAAATGTGCTCGCCACCCAGCACAACGTGATCACCGGGACCGAACGCGTGCACGTCATAACCATGTCCAATTCTCACGAATCGCTCTCCTCATTCATACGACGCAAAATAATCTCTGCGAATTCTAAATCGGCCGGTAGTGTCACCTTGATGTTGGTTGAGGGCCCCTCAAGCAGCGAAACCGGATAGCCGAGTCGTTCCATAGCCATCGATTCATCAGTCACCGAAACGCCACTCTCAAGTGCTGATGAAAGCGCATGCTCCAGCTCCGAGAGTCGGAACATCTGCGGTGTTTGTGCACGCCAGATACTGCGCCGATCGAGCGTGGCAGCGACGAGTCCATTGTTCCCCACTTGCTTGACTGTGTCGGTGGACGCTTGGGCAAGCACTGTGCCGATATCACTCGAAAGGGCACGATCAATCAACGCGCGTAATACGCTCACCGAAACGCATGGTCGCGCCGCATCATGAACCAAGGCCCAGTCACCCAAGCTTATGTAGTCTGTAAGTGATCTGAGGCCAGAGAGAACAGAGTCCGCTCGCTCTGCCCCTCCCGATGCTTTAAAGACTCTCGGATCAGAAAGACTCGCCACTGAGTCAGCACGTCGGTCGCTCGGATCCAAGACGACGACCACACCGCGGATATCGGGACACGCTAGCAACGCACGCAGGGTATGCTCCAAAATGGGCAGCCCGTTCACCAGTAAGTATTGCTTGGGCGTTTCAGCCGCCATTCTACGTCCGCTTCCAGCCGCCGGAACAATGGCCCATATGCTGTTTGTCACGGCGCCTTCTCCTCAGGCTTTTCATCGATGAAGAGAATGTACTCCTCGCCTTCGCGAACCAAACCCAGTTCCTCACGCGCCACGGCTTCCAGCATCTCTGTGCCCTCTTGCAGCTCCAGTACTTGTCTGGCCAACGTGTCATTTCGCTGTCGCAGTGTCGCGTTAGCGTCCTCACCCACAACGGCCTGGCGCTCCAGTGCACGTCGCTCTCTAATGCCGCCCTCCCCAAACCACAGCTGGAACTGTAGCAGTGCCAAAAGCCCGACCAAGAGCAATAGCAGGGGCTTCATAAGCCTAAGCGTCTCTCTCCAGCTCGAGGCGGCCGCGATACGGCGCTGTCATACCCAGCTCAGCCTCTATCCGCAGGAGTCTGTTGTACTTAGCCACTCGATCAGACCGACAAAGGGATCCAGTTTTTATTTGACCAGCCCCGGTACCCACCGCGAGATCTGCAATCGTTGCGTCCTCTGTCTCACCACTACGGTGCGAAATCACTGCGGTAAAACCGGCATCCTGAGCCATCTTGATGGCATCAAGTGTCTCGCTCAAGGAGCCAATCTGATTAAACTTAATCAATATTGAATTGCCGATAGCCTCATCAATACCGCGCTTTAAAATGCGCGTATTGGTCACAAATAAATCATCTCCAACAAGCTGCACCTTGTGACCGAGCTTCTGAGTTAAGTAAGACCAGCCGTCCCAATCAGACTCGTCAAGACCGTCTTCGATCGACGCAATCGGGTGCTCCGACGCAAGATCAGCCAGGTAGTCGGCAAAACCCACACTCGAGAACGAACGCCCCTCTCCCGACAACTGATACTCCCCGTCTCGATAAAACTCAGACGCCGCACAGTCCAGCGCCAACAGGATGTCGTCACCCAGTACATAGCCTGCTTTTGAAACAGCTTCGGCAATGACTTCGAGTGCCGCAGCATTGGATGGCAGGTCCGGTGCAAAACCACCCTCGTCGCCCACAGAGGTAGCAAGTCCGCGCGCACTCAAAACCTTCTTCAACGTGTGGAATATTTCGGCGCCAACCCTCAGCGCCTCTGCAAATGACGTCACTCCAACAGGCTGAATCATGAACTCCTGTATATCCACATTATTGTCCGCGTGCTCGCCACCGTTCAAAATATTCATCATCGGTACGGGCATGGTCAACTGTGTGGTCCCAGAGAGATTTGCAATGTGCTGATACAGCGGTAGTTTCGCTGACTGCGCGGCAGCACGTGCCGTCGCCAACGAGACCGCCAAAATAGCATTGGCACCGAACTTACTTTTGTTTTCCGTTCCGTCGGCCTCGAGCATTCGCTGGTCGACGCCACGTTGATCAAGCGCATCACACCCAATGAGGCAGTCTCGTAGCGGCCCGTTAACGTTCGCAACCGCGGTAAGGACGCCTTTACCCAGATACCGAGCACCGTCTCCGTCACGCAATTCTAACGCCTCTCGTGAGCCTGTACTGGCGCCCGATGGCGCATAAGCCACCCCAACGGTGTCATCATCCAAAGTCACTTCGGCCATAACCGTGGGGTTGCCGCGAGAGTCCATGACTTCAAAGGCACGAATATCAACAATTTGGCTCACTACTTACTCCGTTTAAGGTCAGTTAATGTCGAGTTTGGGCAGTGACTTGACCACTTGATCGACCGCCTTTACCTGCTCGAGAAAAGATTCCAACTGATCGAGTGGTAAAGCGCTCGGTCCGTCACACAATGCTTTTTCTGGATTCGGATGTGACTCTAAAAATAGACCCGCAAGTCCTGTCGCCATGCCTGCTCGCGCCAACTCCACAACTTGTGCGCGTCGCCCTCCGGACGCGGTATCGCTGGGGTCACGTCGCTGCAGCGCATGCGTCACATCAAAAATCACAGGGAGACCGCCAGTGTGTTTTTTCATCACACCAAAGCCCAACATATCGACCACTAAATTATCGTAACCAAAGTTGCTGCCGCGCTCACACAAAATAAGCTGGTCGTTACCGCACTCGCGAAACTTATGAACGATATTTCCCATCTGCTCGGGGCTTAAAAATTGCGGCTTCTTAATGTTCACCGGGGCACCTGTCTCGGCCATGGCTTGAACGAGATCAGTTTGTCGCGCCAGAAACGCCGGCAGTTGAATAATGTCCACAACGCTCGCCGCCGGGGCTGCCTCTTCGGGTGAGTGCACGTCAGTAATCAGCGAAAGCCCCGTCACCTTTTTTACGGTCTGAAAAATAGCCAGTCCTTGTTCAAGTCCTGGGCCGCGATAAGAGTTTATCGAGGAGCGATTGGCTTTATCGTAGGACGCTTTGAATACCAGTGGAATCTCAAGTCGGGCACACACCTCTTGGTAAACCCCCGCGACATCGACCGCAAACTGCTCAGACTCAAGAACATTCACCCCCCCCACGAGGACAAAAGGCTTGTCATTGCCAAACTCAATGTCGCCTACAGAAACGATCTGGTCGGTCATGCTTGCTGCACCTCGACCGCAGCATTGATAAAGCTAGAAAACAGCGGGTGGCCACCGCGCGGTCGCGAGGTGAACTCGGGATGAAACTGACAGGCCACAAACCACGGGTGGTCTTTAAGCTCGATCATCTCGACCAGTGTTTGGTCTTGGGACCAGCCTGAAATCGTCATCCCCTGTGCTTCGAGCTTCGCAACGAGCGTGTTATTCACCTCGTAGCGATGACGGTGGCGTTCACGCACGACATCAGCGCCATAAATGTCACGTGTTTTAGTGCCTTCAACTAAATAACACGGTTGAGACCCCAATCGCATAGTACCCCCCATATCCGAGTGTTCATCTCGAACTTCAATGTCACCCGACTCTGTTTGCCACTCAGTAATCAGTCCAATCACCGGATAAGGTGTTGATGGATTCATTTCTGTCGAGTGAGCACCGGTTAAATCACAGACATTGCGAGCAAATTCGATCATCGCCATATGCATGCCCAAGCAGATGCCCAAATAGGGGATCTTGTGCTCACGAGCGTATTGAACTGCCGCAATTTTACCTTCGATCCCCCGATCCCCAAATCCACCGGGTACTAAAATAGCATCGAGCGACTTTAAGACCTCGATGCCTTGCGACTCCAAATCTTCTGCGTCGATATACTCAATATCAACCTGCGTATTGGTGTGCAAACCGGCGTGACCCAGGGCTTCATTGAGTGATTTGTAAGCGTCCACTAAGTCGGTGTATTTACCGACCATACCCACCTTAACGCGCGCACGCCGCTCCGCTAACTCGCGCGCCACCACATCATCCCACTCACTAAAATCGACGTCGCTGGCAGACATGCCGAAACGCTCCAAAATGTAGTCGTCGAGACCTTTTTCATGAAGGTTTTTAGGGATTTTATAAATCGAATCTGCGTCTAAAACCGGAATCACCGCACGTTCTTCGACATTGGTAAACAGCGATATTTTTTTTCTGGCACCGTCGTCAATCTCGACCGAACACCGGCAGAGCAAAACATCTGCTTGCAGGCCGATCGAGCGTAATTCCTTCACTGAGTGTTGTGTCGGCTTCGTCTTAATTTCACCCGCCGTCGGAATATACGGCACCAAGGTTAAGTGTATTAACAGTGCTCTCGACGCGCCTGCCTCCAACTTTAGTTGGCGTAAAGCCTCTAAAAAGGGCTGACTTTCAATATCGCCGACCGTGCCACCCACTTCAATAACGGCAACCTCGGCCCCTTCGGCACCGGCAATAACACGACGCTTTATTTCGTCCGTAATGTGAGGAATGACTTGTACCGTTCCTCCGAGGTAATCACCGCGACGCTCTTTCCTAAGGACTTCGTCGTAGACTTGTCCGGTCGTGAAGTTATTCCGCTTCGACATCGTCGTCCGGGTGAAGCGCTCGTAATGCCCCAAATCAAGATCCGTCTCGGCACCGTCATCGGTGACGAATACCTCACCGTGTTGAAACGGGCTCATGGTGCCGGGGTCAACATTGATATAGGGATCGAGCTTGAGAAGCGTGACCTTTAAACCGCGGGCTTCAAGCACTGCGGCGAGCGAGGCCGCCGCTATTCCTTTTCCTAGCGAGGAAACAACACCGCCGGTTACAAAAACGTATCGCGTCATGGACTCCACCAAAGCAAGAGGAACTGTGGGGCGGCGAACAAAGGGTTGCCGACAGCAGAGCTCCGATGGGCGTTCAGCTTAACAAAGAGTGTCGATTCGCTCAATTTACAAAACACAATTTCGGCGCGATCCAGACCGGTACTAATCCCTCTTTACAGCTGACGGTTTTATCGAACGCCTCTTGGGTGACACCCAGACCCGCAACAGCCACAACTGAGTCGCCCTGACAGATGACAGGAATACTCCCCCGCCAGTACGGTGGCACCTCATTTTCTTGCAGGCATTGATTCAAACTGCGCCTCGGCCGCCCTCTCAGCTTGAGCCCCTCGGCTGACTTTGGGACACGCAGTGAAACCGTCTCCCCAGCGGTCAGACCATACGGCGCCTGCACCCAGTCGAGTGAGCCCCAGTCTCCCTGAACAGATTGCCCCACGATGACCTCCGCACAAACACCGCCATTGGGCTTCAGCGGATAAATCTGTATTGATTGACGCCACCGTTGCATTACAAAGTTACTGTGCCGGAGTTCGGGCTGCTTGTCGGGGCCCGCTTCCAAACACTGCCGCGCAAACTCAGCAATGGTGCTGTGCGGAGGCACTTGCAGAGCAAGCCCGTGAAGCCAATGGTAGATCTGATCATGGACGACTGCCGCATCGAGGGTCTGAAGATCAAAAGCGGGATCGCCCACGGATGAGACTTGTCTGGAGTGCAACAATGAAGGGGTCTGACTCATCTGAGAGAGCACTGCTGAGGAGCGTGTAAAACCTGCGCGGTATCCGGGCCAACGGGATTCAATCAGGGGTAAAACCTCATG
>JABIZW010000134.1 GCA_018666295.1 Halieaceae bacterium | reverse complement strand
GCCTCCGTCATCGAGCTTGCACGTTCTCGAGACACATGCGGCTCGAGTGTCGCCTCGATTTTGTCGGCATCGCGACCGATAAGAATGGTGTGCTTACACGACCTGCCAATGGCTTTCGACAGCGGTTTAAATGACTGACCTTTCCCCTCACCACCAGCAATTAGGATCACGTTCTTTCCCTTCGAAAGACCCTCTAAGGCGGCGATGCTTGCGCCAACGTTCGTGCCTTTACTGTCGTTCACGTAACGCACGTGCTGATGCTCTAGGATCATCTCGCAGCGATGAGCCAGGCCTGAAAGCGTCTTTAGACCGGCGACGAGGTCGTGGTACTCGATCCCCAGCGCATGACACACCGCCAGAGCCGCCAGGGCATTTCGAATATTGTGGTCACCCACAAGGGCGATGTCAGAACAAGCGCATAAAGGCTCAAACCCGTGATATAGCCAGACCTCGCCCTCGTGCTCACGAAGACCCAGCTGGTTAAGGTCGGGCTCGCTGTCGCGCCACAAAACCCAAGGCACGTCGCCCTTACCCACAGGCTGTGTTAGAGCGTCTCTGTAGTTCGCGACGACGTTCTTTGCGCCGGCGAAAATTCGGTGTTTTGCGAGATGGTACAGTGGCATCGTTTGATGCCGATCGAGATGATCGGGGGACAAATTCAGCACGGTTGCCACCGCGAGATTCAGATCGCCCGCACGCTCAAGCTGAAAGGAAGAAAGCTCGAGCACATAGACGTCCGGCGTTTCATTCAGAAGCTCAAGCGCAGGCACACCCAAGTTCCCTCCAATCGCAACCCGCTTACCACAAGCGGTCAGTAGCTGACCCACAAACGTCGTCACACTCGACTTACCATTCGATCCGGTAATACCGATGACGGGACGCTTTGCTTCAGCCACAAACAGATCAATATCGCCGCGCACTTCAACGCCTTGAGCCTGCGCCAAGGTAATGGCCGGCGAGTCCATAGCGATACCGGGTGAGGCAATCATTAAATCAATTTGGTTCATGAGCCTCAGATCGATCTCGCCAAAATGAGTCTCGACCCCGTCGAGCTCCTCTTTCAAGACTGGGCTGCTCGACAGATCAGCACGGGTATCCATGGCAATAAAGGGTAAGCCTTGCTCTTTCCAAAAACGCGCAACCGACCGCCCGGTGTGCCCCATACCGAGGACCGCGCGTCGCGTCGAACTGGAAATGAGTTCAGGCGTCATCGTGATCTACCTCAACTTCAATGTCGCAAGGCCAAACAAAACCAGCATCGCTGTGATGATCCAAAAGCGGACGATCACACGCGGCTCGGGCCAACCGGACAATTCGAAATGATGATGAATGGGCGCCATTTTAAAAACGCGCTTTCCGCGCAACTTAAATGACGCCACCTGAATAATCACAGACAGTGTCTCGATTACGAAGACGCCGCCCATTATAAAAAGCACCAGCTCCTGACGAATAATGATGGCCACGATGCCGAGTGCAGCACCCAGTGCCAGCGCGCCCACATCACCCATAAAAACCATGGCAGGGTAGGTGTTAAACCAGAGGAAACCCAGTCCAGCGCCGGCGATAGCGCCGCAAAAAATAACCATTTCTCCGGCACCGGCGATATACGCAATATTCAAATATGCAGCGAGCTGTACATGCCCGGTGAGGTAAGCAATCATGCCGAGCCCAGCGGCCACCATGACCGTGGGTAAGATCGCCAGACCGTCGAGACCGTCCGTGAGATTTACGGCATTACTCGACCCGACAACGACGAGGTATGACCAGGGAATGAAGAGCAGTCCCATTACAAATGCGAAGTCTTTCAGAAACGGGAGGTAAAGCGTCAGTTCTGGCATCTGCGTTGACGACGAAAACAAATAAGTCACGGCGGCCAATCCCACCATCGACTGCCAAAAATACTTCCACCGCGCCGGTAGCCCTCGAGAGTCTTTTTCGACAACTTTTCGGTAGTCATCAACCCAACCAATCGCACCAAACGCCACTGTAGTGAGTAACGCCACCCACAAGTATCGACTGGATAGATCCCCCCAAAGCAGTGTTCCCGAAGCGATCGCTACGATGATCAAGGCACCACCCATTGTGGGCGTGCCCGCTTTACTTAAGTGAGATTGTGGTCCGTCTGTGCGAACAGACTGACCAATTTGCATGTCTCGTAATCCGCGAATCATCGCTGGACCGACAAGGGTTGAAACAATTAACGCCGTCATCGCCGAGAGAATGCCTCTCAGCGTTATGTAGTCAAATACCGAGAATGCCGACTCCCAAACAGCCAGCTGCTGCGCAAGCCACATTAACATGTTGTCTCTCCTAAAGAGGATGTCACTGCATCTACAAATCGATCCAAGTGCATACCCCTTGAGCCCTTCACCAGTACGGTTTCATTTTCCGAAAAGGTGGGACAGGCCCCTAACAGTGCATCGGCATCTTGGAAGTAGATGGACTGCAGCGAGCAGTGGTCGCCAATATGCCGCGACAAGTCGCCGACTGCGATGACACGCTCTATACCGAGCTTCGAGATGTATCGGCCCACCTGCTGGTGATAACTCACCGCCTCATCCCCCAGCTCCAACATATCGGCCAAAACGGCAGTTCGCGGTGCCTTCGAAGTAGACAGGACATCTAGCGCGGCAATCACGCTTGAAGGGCTGGCGTTATAACTGTCGTCGATAAGCGTTACGCCATCGCGCAAGGTGACTGAGTTTCCGCGTCCCGCAACGGGCTTAACTGACTCAAGCCCCTCGACAATTTTATCGACTTCAATACCCAGTCCAATGGCTGCTGCGGCCGCTGCAAGCGCGTTCGTCACGCCGCCCTTTCCCGGAACACAAAGACGCACAGAAACGCTCGAACCATTGAGATCGAGCTCCACCTGAGACCCCTTAAAACCAACTGAGCGCTCACTTACAACGCGGACATCTGCGCCAGCCCCCCACCCAAAGGAGATTATTCGTGCAGGTTGGGCTCGCGCGCTCCATACCGCGAAGTTCGACTGGTCGGCGTTCAAGACCGCCACATTCGATGGCGACAGTCCGTCAAGAATCTCTCCCTTAGTCGCCACAATATTATCGAGACTACCAAAGCGGCCAACGTGCGCTTCAAGCGCATTGAGCAACACAACGATCTGAGGCAACGCCATGTTTTTCAAATGCGCGATATCCCCGCGCTGAGCAGCGCCCATTTCGATGACCCCGAACTGCGGCGCAGATAGTAGCTTTGCCAGCGTCAACGGCACACCCAGCTCATTATTCTGATTGCCATCCGTGGCAACCGTTCGATCTGTACAGGCACAAATCGCGGCTAAAAACGCTTTGGCAGTTGTTTTACCCGCGCTGCCAGTAATACCCACAACAACGCCGTCAAACGACTCCCGCGCCAATCGTCCAAAGGCTGCACAAGCGGTGCCAGAATCGGCAACTGTCAGGTGCGGAATCGTATGACTCAGTGCCTGACTGCTCACGACGGCGGCAGCGCCACGCGCAAGCGCCTTTTCTATAAAGTCGCTGCCATCAACACGATCGCCTCGGATCGCCACAAAAAGATCGCCAGTGGTCACAGCTCTACTGTCTATCGCCAGCCCTGTAATTGGCGCATCCGCGCCTTGCACCGCCACGCCCAGCACTCGCGCAAGATCTGAGAGCTGAAGGCTGATCATTGCAGCCCGCCTTCGCGTTCCCAAAGTGCCTGCTCGGCGCATACGACATCAGAGAATGGGCGCAGCTCGTGACCAATGTGCTGGTAATTCTCATGTCCCTTACCGGCCACAAGCACGGTATCTCCTGCTTTAGCTGAGCGTATGGCGTAGCGAATCGCCTCCGCACGATCGAGTTCAATGTGAACACCATCACCGCT
>JABIZW010000196.1 GCA_018666295.1 Halieaceae bacterium | reverse complement strand
GGTCAACGCAACGAGAAGCGCATTAGCAGTCATTGAGTAAAAGAGCTCATCGCGCCAGCACCGCAAGGTCGGCTACTTTGAGGAACTGTGCCCGCAGTTCTTGAAGTAGTGCAAGTCGGTTGAGTCGCACGGCCCTGTCCTCCGCATTAACAAGCACCTTGTCAAAAAATGAGTCCACGTCACTTCGGAGTAGCGCAAGTTGGTTCAACGCTTCGGGGAAGTCGTTGTCTGCGACGGCTGCCGCGAGGCAGTCGCGTGAGCGCCCCAACGCACCACTCAGCGCAATTTCCGCCGGTTCCAGTAACAACTCGGCATTCACTTCGCCAATCGGCTCATTCACTTTAGCCAAAATGTTGGCGACACGTTTATTGGCTGCGGCAAGCGCTTCAGCCGCATCTGTGCCTATAAACGCGGTGACCGCGAGGCTTCGACTGTCGATGTCACCAAAGCTGTCGGTCCCAACAGCGGTGACGCTTCGTAAAACATCGACTGACACACCTTGCTCGTCGTAGTGCGCGGGTAACCGATCCAGTAAATAGCCCTTGACGGTCTCTACTACGCTTGGCGCAAGCGCACCCTCGTTAAAAGACGCACAAGCCTCATGGAGCAGGTCGTCAATATTGGCCCCGGGTGCAAACCTTAGCAAAATACGAATGGCAGCGAGTGAGGCTCGACGTAACGCAAACGGGTCCTTTGAGCCGGTGGGAGACTGACCAATTCCGAAAATACCCACTAAGGTGTCGAGTCTGTCGGCTAGCGCAAGAGCCGCGGCTTCCGGCGTTAATGGGAGCGAGTCGCCTGAGAATTTCGGCCAGTAGTGTTGCTCAATCGCGTCTGCAACCGATTCAGTCTCGCCGTCGTGAAGCGCGTAGTGGCGTCCCGCGATCCCTTGAAGCTCGGGAAACTCACCTACCATATCTGAGACCAGGTCTGCTTTCAGTAGCGTACCCGCGGCTTTTACTGTCGCTGCATCGGCACCCAGGCTCGAGCACAGAGACTCAGCGACGCTTGCGATGCGGCGTTGCTTGTCAGCAAGCGTGCCTAAGTCGCGCTGAAAAAGAACCCCTTTTAATCGCGTTGCCTTACTGGCTAACGTGGTCTGTTTGTCCGTGTTAAAAAAGAAAGCAGCGTCTGCCAGGCGTGGCCGTATAACTTTTTCATTGCCGTAGATAACGGACTGCGGGTTCTTGCTCTGGATATTCGACACGGTGATAAAGGCGGGCAGTAGCGTGCCGTTTTGGTCTTCGATATGAAAATATTTTTGATGTTCTCGCATTGAGGAAATAAGCGCTTGCCTTGGCACCGCGAGGAAGGCGGTGTCGAACGTGCCTCTGAGCGCAACCGGCCATTCCACGAGACCGGCGACTTCGTTGAGTAAATCGTCTTCAACAATAGCGCATTCACCGTCTGAGACGAGCGCTTTAACTTGCGCTGAGATCAACGCTTTTCGCTCTTCTACTGAGGCAATGACGTGTTGCGCTCGCAATGTCTCTTCATAGATGTCGGCATTTGCCAGCTCAACGGCTTGATCACCGTGAAAGCGGTGACCTCGGGTGGTTCTACTGGCGTGTAGTCCAAACAGCGACAGGTCAATGGTGTCAGTGCCGTAAAGCAGCACCAACCATTGAACAGGCCGCAAAAACTCGTGCCGTTCCCTGCCCCAGCGCATTCGTTTCGACACTGGGATTTGATCCACTGCTTGACTTACTATCGTTGGAAGAACGTCAACTGAGACCGCGCCTTTAACGACTTTGACAATGCCCAATCGCTCACCTTTATCGGTGACGATAGATTGTAAGTCTGACGGTGCTATACCCTGCTTTTTAGCGAACCCGATAGCGGCCGGTGTCCACTCTCCCTCAGCATTTCGGGCAGCACTTATCGGCGGGCCCAGCACCGCTTGTTCCGTGTCTTTTGCGCTTTCGGAAACGTCGGTAATTAGTACCGATAATCGTCGAGGCGTTGCTAAAACACGCGATTTACCTATTGATAAGCCGTTGTTGGTCAGGCCCGTAACCAAGGCGTCGGCCAGGGCGTCTGCCATTGCGCAATATTCACCCGCTGGAAGTTCCTCTACGCCCAGCTCAAATAACACGGTACGCGAACTCATGCGCGATCCTCCTCAGCAAGTCTCGCTAACGCAGCGGTCGCAAGATCCTCATCGGCGAGGGGAAATCCACGCTTGGCGCGAGATCCAACATAGCTTTGAGCGGCGGCGCGGGCCAGTGTCCGCACTCGTAAAATATACCGCTGCCGCTCGGTCACCCCGATCGCGTGGCGAGCGTCAAGTAAATTAAAGGTGTGCGAGGCTTTCATGACGAACTCATAGGCTGGGAGTGGCAGATCAAGAGCGACTAAGCGTTGTGCTTCACGCTCGCAAAAATCGAAGTGAGTAAACAAATGGTCTGTGTCTGCGTGTTGGAAGTTATACGCTGACATTTCCACCTCGTTCTGGTGGAACACATCGCCGTATTTGATCGTACCGGTTGGCGTTTGCGACCACACCAAGTCGTAAACAGAGTCGACATCTTGCAGGTACATGGCGAGTCGCTCAATGCCGTAGGTAATTTCGCCGGTCACGGGTAAGCATTCAAGGCCACCGGCCTGTTGGAAATAAGTAAACTGAGACACTTCCATGCCGTTGAGCCATACTTCCCAGCCCAAACCCCAGGCGCCCAGTGTGGGCGATTCCCAGTTGTCTTCAACAAATCGGACGTCATGTTCGAGCGGGTCCAGCCCGAGGTGCTTTAAGCTTGCAAGATACCGTTCTTGAAAGTCCGCAGGTGATGGCTTCATAACCACTTGAAACTGGTAGTAATGCTGGAGTCGGTTAGGGTTTTCACCGTAGCGGCCATCTTGCGGGCGGCGACTGGGTTGAACGTAGGCCGAATTCCAGTTCTCGGGTCCCAGTGCTTTCAGAAAGGTTGCAGGGTGAAATGTGCCGGCGCCTACCTCTAGGTCAAGCGGCTGCATAATGACGCAACCGTTTTCTCCCCAGAAACGTTGAAGCTCTAGGATTAGCTCTTGGAAAGTTAGTGAACTCACTTCAGTGTCCCGACATGTCAATGGGACAAGTATACCGCGGCCAGCACTGGCATAATATCGGCAACCAGGGCGAATTAAGCGCAACTCAGTGGCAAAGAATCACAATTCACTCAAATTTCGATTAAAAGACGGACTGGCGGTTTATGTCTTGCGTTTTACATTGCTCGTGTCCTCGGTATTGCCACTGGAGGTCTCGCGTGCCATCGGGCGTGGTTTTGCGAGGCTTTTGCTTGCCGCAGATACTCAGACTGTGCGGATCGTGCGGCGTAATATTGACCTGGCTTACCCTCACTTATCGCGCGACGACAGAGTACGCTTAGTGACGGACACTGTGAGCGAACAAGGTGCCCTTGTCTTTGAACTTGGCCACGTCTGGCGCCGTTCAAGCGACTATGTCTTATCAAAACTGCGCGTGGTCGGTCTTGAGCACTTAGAATCCGCGGCCCGAGACGACTGCGGTGTCTTAGTGTTGGCGCCGCATGTTGGAAACTGGGAAGTACTCTCGCACCATTTAGTAACACAGGGCGATTTGTTGTGCCTGTTTGAGCCACAAAAGTTGCCGTCGGTGGGCCGCGAAGTTTTGGCAGCTAGGCAGCGTGCCGGCGGCGTATACGTGCCGACCACGCCTAAAGGACTTGTGAAACTTGTTCGACACTTTAAACGGGGTGGTTTAACGGGGATTTTGCCAGATCAAGTCCCCGGGCATGAGTCCGGGGGGCTTAACGTTCCGTTTATGGGGGTTGAGTGCTGTACGGCGAGCTTGTGTGCGAACTTACTGGCTAAGTCGGGCGCGCGTGCCGTAATGGCCGGCGTTTTTCGGGTTAGGGGCGGTTGGGAATTGGTGTATCAACCGGTTTCAAATGCGATTTATGAGTCTGATCTGGACGCGGCATTGCGCGCAATGAATGCCGATATTGAAACGCTCATCAAGGGCCGCGACGCGCAATATCAATGGTCTTACAAACGCTTTAGAACTCTGCCTAAACACGGCACAAATCATTATGATGGCGTGAAGAAGTCGAATCGAGGTCACAGTTAATGCGTGTTTACACGGGGAAAGTTTTAGGAGCCTTTTTGGGTTTTGTGACGCTCGGCGTGGTGGGCGGTCTGGTTGGGTTTTTTGTGGGTCACATGTTCGACTCAGGCTTGGTTCGCGCAATCCGGATGACAGGCCCGGATGGCCTCCACGCACTGCAGCAAGAATTTTTTGATACGACATTTATTATGTTGGGCTATATCGCCAAGGCCGATGGGCGTGTTACCGAGTCGGAAATTGCGCAGGCGGAAAGTATGTTTGCACAGCTGCGGCTTACACCCTCACAGCGCGCGTCTGCCATAAAGCGGTTTCAGCGCGGAGCTGAGCCCCAATTTGACCCGGCCGAAGAGCTCTCGCGGTTCCGTCGAACGGCATCCTTGCGCCCACAGACCTCTCAAACACTCCTTTTGTTTCTCGTCAGCATGGGCTTGGCCGACGGCCAACTCGATGCTGCTGAGAGAGAAGCGCTCGCGCGCGTTGCTAAAAGCCTCGGCATTTCGGATGTGGCGTTGACGCGCATTATTAACATGGTGGCTGCACAAGCGAATTTTGGGGATCGACGTCAACACCAGCGCCAGCAATATCAACCCCAGCGAAGTCAACTCAACGATGCTTATCAAGCGCTCGGTGTCACCGCCAATGTTGATGACCGGGAACTGAAAAAGGCTTATCGCCGCTTAATGAGCGAGAATCATCCCGATAAATTAAGCGCTCGCGGGGTGCCCAAGGAAATGGTCGATTTGGCCACTGAGCGATCACAAAACATTACGACGGCGTACGACTTGATTAAAGAATCGCGAGGTCTGAAGTAAGGACTTACAGGTTTAAGGTCGCCAAAACGTCGGCGTGAATAAGATCAGCAGCGTAAATATTTCGAGTCGGCCTAAGAGCATGGCGATGCACAAAATAACTTTCCCCATGTCGGTCACTGTTGAGTAATTCGCCGCCACTGAACCCAGGCCTGGGCCTAAATTATTAATGGCTGCCATTACCGCACTGACGGCCGATAAAAAATCGAGGCCGGTTCCCAGCATGCACAGTACTAAAATAAATGAAGAGAACATGTAGACGGCGAAGAAGCTCCATACGGCACTGACCACGGCTGGGCGTACCCGTCGATGATCGAGCTTTAGCGGTATGACGGCATTGGGGTGTAACAGCTGTCGGAGCTCTCGCATACCTTGTCTGAAGATTAGCAAAATCCGCATGGCCTTCATGCCCCCACCGGTGGATCCTGCGCAGGCACCCATGACGCTGAGCATAATAAGAAAAATGGGGAGAAATGAGGGCCATATCGAAAAGTTGTCACTGGAAAAGCCGGTTGTTGTTGCTATTGAAACGGTCTGAAACAAGCCGTGGACAATGGCTTTCTCAAGGGGGAGCGTCTCCATGACGACCAGCGTGGTGCAGGTAATGGCAATGGCAAATAGAATCATCCAGGAAAAGAACTTAGTTTCAGAGTCGACGCTATAAACGCTCGGGTTTCGCTTGGAAAAAGCGATGAAATGCAATCCGAAATTGACGGCGCTAATGAGCATAAACAAGCTTCCGATCACCAACACCACGTCACTCTGGAAAAATCCCATACTTGCGTCATGGGTTGAGAAGCCGCCAATAGCGATGGTCGAAAAAGCGTGGCTAATGGCATCAAATACAGTCATGCCGGCTAAGTAGTACGCGAGGGCACAGGCCACTGTCAGGCCAAGATAAATTGAAAAAAGCGCCTTAGCTGTCGAGGTAATTCTCGGTGTGAGCTTGCTGTCTTTTGCCGGGCCGTTGCTTTCTGCTCGGTACAGCTGAACACCGCCAATGCCGAGCATAGGCAGCACAGCGACTGCGAGAACGATAATACCGATACCGCCTAACCACTGAAGAAGCTGACGGTAAAGGAGGATGGATTGGGGCAGCGTATCTAAGCCGATGAGCACGGTGGCACCCGTCGTGGTGAGGCCAGAGACAGATTCAAACACAGCATCAAAGACCGACACGTCGATTGCATCACTGAGCAGGAACGGCAGCGATCCGTAGAGACCCAGCACGATCCAAAATGCCGCAGTCACTAAAAACCCGTCGCGAATTTTCAGTTCTGACTCAGCGCTTTGCGTAAAAAGCCACAGGGCAACCCCGGAGGTTGCGGTCGCAGCGAAGGCCTGTCCAAATACATCAGCTGTCCCGTCTGCCTGAACCCATCCGAGTATCATCGAGGGCAAGGTGCCCAGACTAAAGAGCATCAACAGCAACCCGACAATTCGAGCACACAGTCGGATATTCATTTGATAAAGCTGCTGCCTACGACAAATAGTTTCTCAACTAGGCTAATTTTGGAGGGATCGGTGAGAAATAAAATCACATGATCGTCCTCTTCCACGACGACGTGTCGGTGCGCAATAATGACTTGATCGCCTCTTAAAATAGCGCCGACCGTGGTGCCGGGGGGCAAGTCGAGCTCGTCCAGCCGACGACCCACAACTTTCGATGTTTTTGGATCGCCGTGTGCCGTTATTTCTAGCGCTTCAGCGGCACCGCGTCGAAGTGAATGCACCGCACTGATGTCGCCTTTACGAACGTGTGTAAGCAAGCTGCTAATCGTGATTTGTTGAGGCGATATTGCGATATCGATTTCCTGTCCTACGAGCTCGGCGTAGGCTGAATTGGTGATCAGCGTAATCACCTTTTTTGCGCCGAGTCGCTTGGCGAGCATGGACATCATAATGTTGGACTCGCCGTTGTTCGTCAGCGCACAGAACACATCGGTATTGCTAATGTTTTCCTGCTGCATGAGCTTTGAGTCGTTGGCACTGCCATTAAGAACAATGCTTTCCTCGAGCTCTTCTGAGAGGACGCGACAGCGATCGTAATTGAGCTCAAGCACTTTAACCTGATAATCGCGCTCCAGTCGCTTTGCCAACGATGCGCCAATTTTTCCACCGCCCGCAATCATCACGCGCTTGTAGGGCTCGTCCAGCTTCCTCAGCTCCGAGGTTACCGCTCGAATATTGCCACTTGCAGCAATGAAGAAGGCCTCGTCGTCCGGCTCCACGACGGTGCTGCCTTCGGGAATAATGGCGCTCTGGGACTTTCGGAAAATAGCGGCAACACGCGTATCCACGTTGGGCATATGTTCACGAATCTCTTGAAGCTCTCGACCAACAATGGGACCCCCTTCAACAGCCTTCACAGCCACTAACCGTATTTTGCCGCTCGCAAAATCCATGACCTGAAGCGAGCCTGGGTTCAAAATAAGTTGGTGAATGGCGTCGGTAACGAGTCGTTCTGGACTAATCGTGACGTCCACAGGTATTGCACCTGATTGGAAAAGCGTTTCGTCTTCGTTGAGGTAGTCGACTTCACGAATTCGACAAATCTTTGTCGGTGTTCGGTACAGCGTGTAGGCAATGGTGCATGCCAACATGTTGACCTCGTCACTGTCGGTCACTGCGATGAGCATGTCAGCGTCTTCTGCGCCGGCGTCTGACAGCGTGGTGGGTTTGGATGCGTCGCCTTTCACGGTCCGGATATCGAGCCGGTCCTGCAGTTGCCGCAAGGCAGCTTCAGAACTATCGACCACCGTCACATCATTCTGCTCGTCAGCGAGGTGTTCTGTCAGCGTGCCGCCCACTTGGCCGGCTCCTAATATTATGATTTTCACGACGCTACCGATTCCTTAGACAGCCATTGAGCTGAGCCGTTTCAGAGGAATGGTACTCCGATTTCTCACGAACTCCAGATCACCCGACTTTCTCTATCAGGCAATAGTAAAGACCGTCACCTTGAGCGGCCGATGGGATGACTTGCTGTCCGACAGTCATTTGAACGCCGACATCTTTGGGCAACGGCGTGGACTGTGCGTCAGGTGCCGTGCTGAGAAAGGCGCTGACGATGTCTTCGTTTTCGTCGGGTAACAAAGAGCAGGTGGCGTACAAAAGCTGTCCGCCCGTCTTGAGGTACGGCCAAACTGATGTGAGCAGGCTGAGTTGAAGCGTCGCAAACTGAGCAATATCTGCTTTCGTACGAATGACCTTTACGTCGGGGTTTCTTCTCATAACGCCGGTTGCTGAGCAGGGAACGTCAAGCAAAATAGCGTCAAACGGCTCGTCAATCAGGCCCTGCGGTATATCGGTGGCATTGCAGGCAACGGTTGCGATTGTCAATTCAAGCCGTGCGGCGTTATCTGACACTTTTTCAAGTCGTGCCTCAGAGATGTCCATTGCGGTGACCTGAGCACCCAGTTCAGCAAGGTGACAGGCTTTGCCTCCCGGTGCGGCACACGCGTCGAGTATGCGAGCACCCGGTACAAATGTAATGAGTTCAGCTGCGAGCTGTGCGGAGTGGTCTTGGACACTCGCGAAACCCGCCTCAAACTGTGGTATCTGGGCGACGGGTAGCGGCTCCAGCAATGTCAGTGCGCTGGACCCCAAAGCCTGTGTCGAGATGTCGGCCAACTGTAACTGCGCCTGGTAGTCGTCCCGCGATGTTTTCTGCACGTTCACGCGTAGCGTTAAGGGGGGCTTTTTCTTCGACACGTCCGCGATGGCGGATACAGCGTCGGGGAGCGACCGAATCAGTGACTTATAAAGCCAGCCGGGCAACGCGGCGCGTTCGGTGTCACCGAGCGCGTCGTGTAAGGCCGAACGGTCTCGCTGGTATCGTCTTAAACACCCATTAATAAGCCGCGACGCCCACGGCTTATCAATCGCGTCGCACACATCGACGGCGGCAGAAACTGAAGCGTAGTCGGGCGTGTGACACTCATCGAGCTCGTACATTGCCATAATCAATGTGGCTTCAAGAGCCGAGTCCTTGGCCTTGAGGGGTCGGTCGAGGAGCTGTCGGACGATGCCCTTGTAAAGAGGCCACAGTCTGAGTGATCCATAGACAAGTTCTTTCAAAAACGCACGATCGCTGTCTTGAACGCTGGCTTCCGTGGGGCCGTACAGCGTGTTGAGAGAGCCCCCGTGAGACACGTCATCGAGCAAGCGAACGCTTGCAACTCGGACGGACAAAATCATTTGGACACGTTCTCGAATCGGTCACCCACAGCGAAGTTGATTTGATTTCCATTGAGGACGTCGGCAATAGACATGGGCTTTTTATTGGGCAATTGCAGGCGTGTTATGGCCAATGCGCCACCACCACAGGCCACGCTAAGTTGGTTGCGCGTAATATCGATCACCGTTCCTGGTGCATGAGCGGGTGTATCCGACAGGGAAACCGGGAGGGCCTCCCACACTTTCACACGTTGATCGCCTAGGGCGCTAAAGCATCCGGGTGCTGGGTTGAGTGCGCGGATTTTGCGCGCAAGCACCGTCGCTGATTGCGACCATTCGATCATGGCTTCTGACTTTGAGATTTTTTCTGCGTAGGTCACGCCTTCACTGGGCTGTGAGACTGCATGTTGTTGAGTCTCTTCTAGCGCGTCAAGCGTGTTCAGTAAGGTCGCTGGCCCTAATTGTTCCAAGTCACGCGTCAAGGTTTGTGTCGTGTGTTGAGCGGTGATGGCCATTTTTTCGAGGCGCAGCATTGGGCCCGTGTCGAGTCCTTCGTCCATCTGCATAATCGTAACGCCCGTTTCCTCGTCGCCTGCTTCGATAGCGCGATGAATGGGTGCGGCTCCGCGCCAGCGAGGTAATAGGGAGGCGTGCACATTGATGCAGCCGAGTCTGGGCAAGGCCAAAATTGGTCTCGGCAGGATCAAACCATAGGCCACGACAACCAACACATCGGCATTGAGTTGCGATAACGCATCGGCTGCCTCGTTAGTCTTCAACGTTGCCGGTTGATACACCGCCAGGTCGTGTGCGAGCGCAATTTCTTTTACTGGAGAGGCCTTGAGTTGTTTACCCCGCCCTGCTGGTCGGTCCGGCTGTGTATAGACGGCAATCACATTATGCTGCGCACGCAAGAGGGACTCGAGGTGAGCGGCGGCAAATTGTGGCGTGCCGGCAAAAACTACGCGAAGCGGTTTGGACATCGTCGTTTACGCCTTGCGCCGCTGTTCTTTTTCGAGGCGCTGTCTAATCCGTTGCCGCTTCAGAGGGCTTAAATAATCGACAAACAACTTGCCCTGCAAATGATCCATCTCATGTTGCAAGCAAACGGCTAAGAGCCCCGTCACCGTTTCGTCAATAGGACGCCCATCGCGGTCCAGCGCCTCCACTTTTATGGCCTTTGGCCGCTCCACCGCTTCACTGAACCCGGGAACTGAAAGACACCCCTCCTCATATCCGTCGAGTGTTTCGTCGATAACCTCGATCGTGGGGTTTACAAAAACACGCGGCGCAGACCCGTCACTGGACAAATCGATAACGATGACTTGTTCGTGAACGTCGATCTGTGATGCCGCCAGTCCGATACCGTTCGCGTCGTACATTGTTTCAAACATGTCGTCGATTAGGGTTTGTATTCGCCCGTCAACAGCAGGAACGACCGCCGCGCGGGTTCGTAACCGAGGGTCTGGGAATTCGAGAATTTTTCTGATGGCCATAGTCTTTGCTCAGGCGTTGCAGTGTACGAAAAAGATGTCAATTGCACCG
>JABIZW010000193.1 GCA_018666295.1 Halieaceae bacterium | reverse complement strand
CTCTAAGCGAGTCTTGGACAAACCGGCTATCGGCTACCGACAACGTCAGTTGTGCAAAAGTAACCTAGGGTTTTTGAGGCTAATTCGGTAACCTCCCCGCCTGAAAAATGTCGGTAATTCCCTACCGTCATTGCGGTAGAGAGGTCCACGTTGAGCACAAAAATCAAGGTCGAAAATCCACTGGTTGTTCTGCACGGCGACGAGATGGCTCAGGTGGCGTTTACCGAAATTCTGGCGCGGTTTGTGACGCTGCCGCTCGATATTCAACTTGTTGAAATCGACCTCTCAGCAACAAAGCGATTTACCAGTAACGGCGCAGTGATTCATGAGGCTATTTCAGCACTCAAAGCGCACGGCGTCGGCATTAAAAATGCAGGCATGACCGTCAATCGTGCGCAACTTGACGATCTACTCAGCCAACACCCTAACGTCGTGGAGTCGACGCTCGACCCACTCGCCACTAAATCGCCCAATGGTGCGATTCGTAAAGGAATTAGCGGCAATATCACACGAGAAGACATTGAGTTTCGCAATATACAAAGTGTGCGCCCCAATTGGATTGACCGCGATATTGAAGTAGACACCATGGAAACCGGTGGGCTGGACTTCAGCTACAGCGAGCTGTCCAACGCAACCGGCGTGGCTAAAGTCATGTTCGTGGGTTCAAGCGGTGAACCCGTAGAACTTCACCGTCGCTCGCTCAATAAAGGCGACCCCTGGATGCTCGCTACCAATTGCCTTGAAGAAGTGAAAGCGTGGGCTCACCGTTTCTTTCAGCGCGCAATTGCAGAGAAGCGCGACATCTACTTAGGACTCAAAGACACCGTGGTCTCTGGGTACGATGGAGTTATGCGCACCGCCATTGAGGAGATCTACACGCAAGAGTATCAAGCGCGCGTCGCTGAAGCGGGCTTGAGCTATCAGTACGAGCTCATTGACGCGCAGGCGGCGAGAATCGTGTCTAACCCGCCCAAGCGAGCACTGTGGGGGGTCCCTGATAACGTCAGCGGTATGAAGCTCTTTAAACTGGTGCAACAGCTCAAGCGCTACGGACTTCCAGAGCGAAAGGCACACGTGTCGATTTCTCGCATGAGTGCCGGCGGCGGCGATCAATACGGTAGTTACAACACGCCTTCACCCGAAGGAGGTGTTATTAAAGTCATTGTCGATGGCGAAGAAAAGCATGCGCGCTACGTCAAAGAGGGCGACCCCATCCTTTTCATGTCCAACGATCGAGACGCGATTAAAGACTGGGTCAGTCAGGTTTTTAAGGATGCAGCAGTCAACAAAAAGGAAGTCTATTTTGGACTCAAGCGCGAATTCGTAAACTATGACGAGGTTTACAGCTCGATCATTCTAGAAATACGAAAAGAGCTCGCAGCCCTCGATACGCCACCACCGTCGTTCATGATCATGCGCCCTTCTCGTCAGTTGAGCAAAATGATCTGCGACCCCCCTCGATGGGGCATGTACCCGGCTCAAAACCTTGATGGCGATATCTTCTCGGACATCTCAGCGGCGCTCGGCGGTAGCTTAGCGACGGCAAGCTCCGTGATCATCAGTAAAGACGGGACAAAATTATTCGAAGCGCCCCATGGCACTGCCCATGATTTGTATGTTCGCTACCTTGAAACCGATGGGAAGGAAGCAAACTTTAACTCGTCTGCGCTTATCTTTGCTGTTGCCAATGCACTTGAGGAACTGGCGGGGCGCGAGAACAATGCGGCACTGACTGAGTACGCAGCTCGGCTAAAATCGGCATTGATCGAGACCGTGGCTCAGGGTGTGATCACAGGCGATCTCAAAGGTAAGACAACAGCGCCCGATGCTGAACGTATCGTCGACATGAACGGCTTTTTAGACGCAGTCGCGTCAAACCTGTCCGCGTAATACGCCACAGCAATGGCGCGGACTAAGAGACTCTAAAACGCTTGGTCTGTCGCAAGCCCAAGTAGATCAGAAGACCAAATGGCCCGGTCATTAAGGTGAAAAAGAGACACACAACGACCAATACGTGACTGATCTCGTGGTCCTGACTGTCTCGAACGATCCAGCCGCCCACAAAGAGATCGAATGCCAAATAATGAATCCAGCCCGCGAGCAACAAGCCGTCTACGCTAAACAGCGTCTTAACCGACGCAAGCGTGCCAAAACCACCCTCAGACGGCGCCTGGCTACTGAACGCAAATATTAGGCTGGCGTAGATCGAGCCCAATAATAAAGGCACCAACACGCTCGGCATGATGTCACGCGCCAACACCCGTCTTGGAGCAACAACCAACCCTATCCATCCCAACAGGGCGACACCACTGCACAGACTAAATACGGTTTCTAATGACATAAGGGTCTCGTCTCTTCTGAGGTGCTGGCCACCGACAGCGTAGTGGACCACACTTACCCTTTAAATAACATTTGCCGAGAGTAAGCATGCTCATTTCTGATCATCAACATCCCATAGACACCGGCATAAGCAGTAAGCCTGAGGCTACAGAGGTGGTATCCGGACTCGATCTATCGGGTAAAACGGCCCTCGTGACTGGTGGATACTCGGGAATTGGTATCGAAACTGTGAAAGCACTCACAAGCGTAGGTGCGCATGTTGTCGTCCCCTCACGAGACATCGATCGAGCGGTACAAGCCCTTGATGGAGTCATTCCCGCGGACCAAATCGACGCTATGGATCTGTCGGATTTACCGAGTGTTACGGCCTTTGGTGAGACCTTTGCACGCGCCTATCCCGTCTTGGACATTGCCATTTTCAACGCCGGTGTCATGGCCTGTCCCTTGGACCGGACCCAGCAAGGACTCGAATGGCAGTTGGGTGTAAACCATGTCGGTCACTTCGCACTGTTACGCATGCTGCTGCCGAGCTTGAGAGCAGCGAAGGGGGCCCGAGTGGTCACGCTGTCCTCGATTGCCCACCGGTTTGGCGGGATCGAGTTTGCTGACATGAACTACGAACACCGACCTTATGATAAGTGGCAGGCCTACGGACAGGCGAAGTCTGCGCAGTCGTTGATGGCGGTTGAACTTGATCGCCGCGAGCGTGAAAACGGTATCCGAAGTTTTGCCGTTCATCCGGGCGGTATTTTCACACCCCTTCAAAGGCATTTGGGTAATGACGAAATGGCGGAATTTGGATGGACCACGCAAGACGGTCAGCCCTCCCCCGTCGCGCAGAAACTCTTTAAATCGACAAGCCAAGGCTGTGCCACCTCGCTCTGGGCGGCAACCGCCGACGCACTGAACAACACGGGCGGTGTTTATTGCGAAGATTGTAACGTCTCAAGCGTGGTCGCCGATGACAGTAATGCGTTTACAGGTGTGCGACGTTGGGCTGTGGACGGCGACATCGCAGAACGCCTTTGGACGGAAACCGAGACGCTGATTGATCGGTGTTAAGTCACGCTGTCGCGCGCTCAATCAGCGCGCGCCGCACTGCGTCGCCGTGATCGGCGACCTCCCTCTGAGGCACCACGCTCTGATAAGTCAGGCCAAGGTGCGCCCAAAATCTCAGTCATAGTCGCAGCATCAAAAGGTCGCGGGGGTGTTGCGTTAAGCGCAGTAACCATGGCCGCTAAGTGTTCAGGGGTTGTACCGCAGCAGCCACCAATAATCGTTGCGCCCGCGTCGCGCGCAAAGAGTGCGTAATCGGCCATGAGTTCGGGACTGCCGTGGAAATGGATGGCGCCGTCGACGTACTGAGGAATACCGCAATTACCCTTCGCAGCAACGGGTAAACCACAGTTCGCCTCCAGCAGTTGAGTGGTGGAGTCCATGAGTTCTGCGGGGCCAATACCACAGTTTGAGCCGACCGCATCCAACCCAATCTCAACGGCGAATGCGGCAAACTCACTGGGCGTAACGCCCATCATCGATCGGCGTGCCGTATCAAATGTCAAACACCCCACCACTGGGAGACCTGTTGATTTCGCGGCCTCGGCGGCGGCGGCAACCTCTTCGTTTGCCGACATCGTCTCGATCCAAAGGACTTGTGCACCCCCCTCTGCCAACGCGACTGCTTGATCTTTAAAACAGGCGACGGCCCGTTCAAAAGTGAGCTCGCCCATGGGCACGAATAACTCCCCCGTGGGACCCATTGACCCGGCAACCACTGCACGATGCCCACTTTCGTCTGCATACGCCATCGCCGCCTGGCACGCCAGTTCCGCAGCCGCTTTGTTTATCTCGTGGACTCGACGTTCACTTTTATGGAGCTTCAGCCTCATCGCGTTCGCACCGAAGCTGTTCGTCAGAATCAGATCAGCGCCGGCACGCAAGAACTCGCCGTGCAACCACAAAACCTCGTCTGGACGCTCGACACACCATAGTTCTGGTGGATAACCCGCCTCCAGACCACGGCCAAAAAAATTGGAGCCCGTCGCGCCGTCTGCAACGCACCACCCTTTGTGTTGGATGATCGCATTGATGGGGTTCGTCATTGTTGGATGTCCTTTTGTCAGCGTTGACCGGAAGGGCTTTAGTTTAGCTTGGTTTTAGCGCGTGGTTAAGGTTTTAAGGGCGACGCGCGCGTGACAGCGTGACTTGACGCACTATTTTTGACCACTTTGGAATGGCGAACTGACAACGCACGCCAACAAACGCTCAGCGCCCAAAGAGGCTGCTTTGCAGCCTCTCTCTTGTTGCGGATCAATCCCTAGTCAATGTCCAATGCGCGGTCAATATTCATCATCAGTAACTGGGCATGGGCTTGCGACGTACGATCACCTCTGCGCTTATTCGACAACGCCTCACGAAGTTCCGAAAGGGTGAGAACTGCCAGTGCCTGAGCGGTGCTGTGATACTTCGACGCCCCTGCCTCACTTGCCATCACGGAAAGACGGTCGACGTATTCAACCTGGAGGTTGCGTCGGAAACTGTTGACACTTTGGCGTGCATCCGCCTTGAAAACCGCATCGGTTAAATCGGCAAAGACCTCCACCAACGGGTATTCGTTGCCATAAAGCTCGGTATTCGTAATGCGCTTTAACACCGTTGGATGTAATAAATGATCGAGCACGCGCTTTTGAGCAGACAAGACAGCACGATGCACTTTCGGGTCTTCCGTCGACCCACCGTGCTCAAAACCACGACGCTCAGGCGCGGCTTGCCGCCAGAGCGCGTCGTCGACCTCAAATGCATCAGGACCAAACAACTGCTCAGCAAGCGTCGCCATGGCCAGTTTCTGACGCGCGCCCTCAACGGGAATAAAAGGCTCGGTGGCCCCCGGCTGCCCGACCACGGCGCGATCAACGTAGACGCCACCGACCCAACGAGAGATCACACCGGCGTTAATTCCCCAAAAACGCACCAGTAACGCAACACCATCCACCACTTCCTCATAAGACTTACCTTGATCAGGGGTCCATTCGGCGGTCTTGTTTAACGCATCGTGCATGATTTTCATCTGATTTGACGCGTAAGCAATG
>JABIZW010000148.1 GCA_018666295.1 Halieaceae bacterium | reverse complement strand
TGGCTAACTCGGCGTGCGACTTTGCGTACAGGGACAGTTTTTTTAAATCAAGCGAAGGACGTGAATGGATTATCACTGCCGTTGAGCTCCGGTTAAGTAAATTACCGATCACGAATACCACCTATCCGGCGCTGATAGGGGCACTTGGCTCACAACAGGCGACGCCTAGCGAGGTTATGAGTGCCGTTATTAAGATTCGACGCTCTAAACTCCCTGATCCTCAGGTCGAACCCAATGCAGGTAGTTTTTTTAAGAACCCAGTGGTGACCGAAGAAAAAGCCAAGCAACTCAAGGAGCAGTGCCCGAAACTGCCCCAGTACCCTCTCGATGACGGCAGAGTGAAATTATCGGCAGCGTGGATGATTGACGCCCTAAATTGGCGTGGACAGTCACAGTCGGGGGTTTGTGTGTCTGAAAAACATGCGCTCGTGATTGTTAATAGGTTTGCTAATGACAGTCATCAAGTTATTGAATTTGCCAAGAAAGTGAGTTTCTCGGTGAGCGAGCGGTTTGATGTGCAGTTGGACCTGGAGCCGGAGCAGGTGGCGGGCAATGAGTACTAGTGATTTTGATTCTGAGTCGTTCCTTAAACAGCTGACCACGCGGCCGGGTGTCTATCAAATGTACGACACAGCGGGTGGTCTGCTATACGTTGGAAAGGCTAAAAACCTTAAAAATCGGGTGACAAGCTACTTTAGAGCGAGCGGTCTCTCGACCAAAACGATGGCCCTGGTCTCGCGGATAGACGACATTCAAGTCACGGTAACCACGACTGAACGCGATGCCTTGCTTCTCGAACATAATCTCATTAAGGAATACCACCCGCCTTACAATATTTTGCTCAAAGACGACAAGTCGTATCCGTATATTTACCTTTCAACGGAAGATAAATGGCCTAAATTAGCGTTTCATCGGGGTCCAAAGCGCCGAAAGGGAGAGTACTTTGGGCCTTACCCGAGTGCAGCAGCTGTGCGCTCAACGCTTCATCTGATGCAGAAAGTATTTAAGGTGCGGCAATGCGAGGAATCTTATTTCCGAAACCGGTCTCGGCCTTGCCTTCAGTACCAGATTGGACGTTGCTCCGGTCCGTGTGTCGGCTTAGTCAGTGACGCCGATTACGAAAAGCAGGTGGAGAACTCGGCCTTGTTCTTGAGCGGTAAGTCGCAAAAAGTAATGAAACGTCTGGCCGATGATATGGAAGACGCCGCAGCGATCCTCGAATTTGAAAAGGCTGCGGATTTGCGGGATCAGCTTCAACAGCTTCAGGAGGTGCAGTCATCACAAGGGATTGAAGGGTCGCGCGGCGAGTTGGACCTGTTAGCGGTGAAACAAGCCCACGGTCAAGCGTGCATTCAAGTCTTGTTTGTTCGCGAGGGAAGGGTGCTTGGCTCACGCACCTATTACCCAACAACACGGCTTGATGAGGACGAAACCTCCGTCCTTGATGCCTTTATGCCCCAGTTTTATCTGTCAGGGCGACAGACGATTCCGCAAGAGATTGTGGTCAGTCATAAGCCCAACGACGCCACGCTCTTGTGTGATACGTTGACGGAACAGAGTAAGCGCAAGGTGGTCATAAAAACTCGGGTCAGAGACGCGCGCGCGCGCTGGCTTCAGTTGGCAAAACAAACGGCCGAGACTAATTTAGAGTCTTTCCTGAGCGGTAAACACACCATGGCTGGGCGCTTAGAGGCGCTTAGGCGCGAGTTAGACCTTGATCTACCACCCGTCCGCATGGAGTGCTTTGATATTAGCCACAGCTCGGGAGAGGCCACTGTGGCCTCGTGTGTAGTTTTTGACAGTAATGGCGCAAGAAAGGCGGACTATCGGACATTCAATATCGAAGGAATTACCGGTGGTGACGACTACGCGGCAATGCAACAGGCACTCGAGCGGCGCTATCGCCGATTATCCAAAGGAGAAGGTGTACTGCCCGACATTTTGTTTATTGACGGCGGAAAGGGGCAGGTGTCGCAGGCTCGGCAAGTGCTCGAGCAGTTCGAGCTGACTACAGTCAAAATTGTGGGTATCGCTAAAGGAACAACCCGTAAAGCGGGATTCGAGACCCTCGTTGATGGCGATACGGGTGCGGAGAGTCAGTTGCGAGGTGATAATCCAGCGCTGCACCTTATTCAACAGATTCGCGACGAGGCACACCGATTTGCGATCAGTGGTCACCGCGGCAGGCGCGCAAAAGCCCGCAAGCAGTCTGCACTGGAGGGGGTATCGGGCGTGGGTTCAAAACGGCGTAGGGACCTGCTTCGCCACTTTGGTAGTATCCGAGGGTTGGAAAACGCCTCTGTTGATGAGATTTGTAAAGTCGAAGGGATCAATGCAACGCTCGCGCAGAGCATTTATGATCACCTCCATACCGTAGAACAGTAACCTCTGGAGTCACAGTGAACTGGAACCTGCCGAACATTCTCACCCTCACACGCGTGCTCTGTATTCCGCTGTTAGTGGGTGTCTTTTATTTTGCTGGGCCCTTCTCTGGACCTGCCGCTGCCGTTATTTTTGTTTTGGCGGCGATTACAGACTGGCTTGATGGTTGGTTGGCTCGGTTATTAAAGCAAGAAAGTGAGTTTGGCGCCTTTCTGGACCCTGTTGCAGATAAGCTGATCGTTGCCACGGCCCTGGTATTGCTCGTCGACCACTATGATTCGATCTGGCTGACCCTTGCGGCGATCGTCATCATTGGTCGGGAGATCCTCGTCAGTGCGCTCAGAGAGTGGATGGCACGGCGCGGGCAAAGTCAGTCGGTGGCAGTCACGCTGATGGGAAAGTTAAAGACCACGTTACAGATGATCGCGATCATCCTATTGCTGTGGCGCATGGGGGAACCGTTTTCCGACCATTTACTTCAGTCGGGTTTAGCGAGTCTCGCGGCCGCCGTGGTGTTAACGCTTTGGTCGATGTGGAATTACCTCGGGGCGATGTTGACTGCGCCCGATACGAGGGATGACGAACGCGCTTGACCGCTACTTAGGGGAGGCTACACTTGACGGTAAGCGGGAATAGCTCAGTTGGTAGAGCGCAACCTTGCCAAGGTTGAGGTCGCGAGTTCGAATCTCGTTTCCCGCTCCACACTCAGGCGTGTGCCGCCTCTGCAAGCCCTGATCTTGGGTTGATTAAGCAAGAATACAATGAACTTGCCTTCACTCAACCTCCCGTCGTGAGTGCTGAGACGACGCGGCTGTGAAAGTCTCTAATGGAAAAGCTCGACGTTGTGGGAATGGCCATGGCCTGCGGAAGGGAGCCTGTCCAGTTTGACTCGGCAACAAGGCCCGGCACCAATCTCATTTTGCGCTCGTCGGAAAAATTCAGATAGGACTGGTAGAGGCTCGTCCTAACAATCACCAAGTCATTTTTTTGGTCGATAGCAATAAATTGGCCGTCAAATCCAGAGGTGTGGATTACCCTGTTGACGCACTCGCC
>JABIZW010000216.1 GCA_018666295.1 Halieaceae bacterium | reverse complement strand
TTGCCCGATACCCTCCGATCTGAAGCGCTCAATGATGTTTGCGCTGGGCTCGCGATTACGCAACTTGCGATTGACGCACTTCCAAGCGCAGTTGCACCGGATGCCTGGCCCATCAGGTCAGAGCAGGGCGCGCTTGTTGTCTTCACCAGCGGTACGACAGGAAAGCCAAAAGGCGTTGTCCACACGGTCGCCAGTATCTCTGCGATGGTGACCTCGCTCATCGCGGCCTGGGGTTGGCTTGAGGACGATGCCATCCCGCTTTTTCTGCCGCTCCATCATGTGCACGGCATCGTCAACATTCTTCTGTGTGCACTATGGCGAGGTGCGACTGTGCACCTCTATGCACGCTTTGATCCAGAGTGCGTATCGCGTGCGGTCGCTGAAGACCGATTCTCGGTGTTCATGGCGGTTCCAACGATTTATGTGAAACTCATTGCCTACTTGAAGACAGTGTCAGATACCGAGTGCGATCGGATTACAGAGGGTTTTGCGAATATGCGGCTAACGGTGTCGGGCTCGGCGGCGTGCCCCGTCTCTTTATTCGAAGCCTGGGAAGCACTGACGTCACAGCGATTTTTAGAGCGCTACGGAATGACAGAGCTGGGTATGGCGCTGTCTAATCCATACACAGGCGAGCGTCGGCCGGGGCATGTGGGTCAGCCTCTGCCCGGGGTTATGGTTAAGCGAGTCGATGAGTCAGGCGCTGAGGTGATGGATCCGGCCACTCCCGGGGAGCTTGCGGTAAGAAGTCCGACTGTTTTTCGAGAGTATTGGGGTGATCCCGAGGCCACGCGAGCCGCTTTTTCTGAAGGCTGGTTCTTGACCGGTGATATTGCAGTACTTGAGGACGGTGCCTATCGTATCCTCGGGCGCGCCTCGATCGACATTATTAAGTCGGGGGGATATAAGTTGTCCGCTTTAGAAATTGAAGCCACCTTGCTCGAACACCCCAGCGTAATCGAAGTTGCCGTGATTGGTGTTCCAGACGATGAATGGGGTGAGATTGTTGCCGCGGCTATCGTTTTAGACGCACCCACGGAAGAGGCAGCACTCATCGCATTCTCGCGCGAGAAAATGTCGGGGTATAAAGTGCCTCGCAAGTGGGTTGTGACTGACGCTTTACCCAGAAATGCCCTCGGCAAGGTGACGAAGCCCGCCTTGAGAGCATGGTTTTAGGACCGGTTGTGTCGAGCCCGTTCGTTTCGCCGGTGAGATAGCGATCGATGCCGCGAAAGATTATTCACATTGACGCCGACTGTTTTTACGCTGCGATTGAAATGCGCGACGACCCGGCGCTCCGTGGCATCCCAATGGCCGTTGGTGGCAGTGCAGACCGACGGGGTGTCCTCACGACGGCCAATTACGACGCGAGGCGTTATGGCGTCAGGTCTGCCATGTCGACGGCCCACGCGATGCGCTTGTGCCCGCACCTCACCGTAGTCCCGCCACAGTTCAACAAATATCGAGACGCGTCTCGCGCCATGCGTACGATTTTTGAGGAATACACCGACATGATTGAGCCGCTCTCTCTCGACGAGGCCTACTTAGATGTAACCGAGTCGAGTGGCGCGCACGTGACTGCAACGCGAATTGCCAAAGAAATTCGTGCCAAGGTTGAAGATGAGCTGGACATTACAGTGTCTGCCGGTGTCTCAGTTAATAAGTTTATTGCGAAAGTAGCCTCGGACTGGCAAAAGCCCAACGGCTTGACCGTCGTGACCCCCGAGCAGGTGGATTTGTTTGTAAAGGCGCTTCCGGTTCAGAAAATTCCAGGCGTCGGTGCGGTGACAGCGCAAAAAATGCATCGCTACGGATTGAAGACGTGCAACGACATTCGCGACTGGGAGCTTCACGAGCTTATCCGCCGGTTTGGAAAGTTCGGCGTCGTGCTTCATGAGCGCGCCCGTGGTAACGATGAGCGGCCAGTCCAACCCAGTCGCACCCGCAAGTCGATCAGCGTTGAGACCACGTTTAGTGAGGATTTGGCCGGCCCCTCGGTGTGGGAGCCCGTCGTCGATACACTGTTCGTGCAGCTTTTAGAACGCATTGCTGCGGCAAATGCTGTTGACAGTATTCATAAGGCGTTTGTAAAAGTGAAGTTCTCAGATTTCAGTAGCACGACCGTCGAGCGCGTAGGCACTACCGCTGTGCAGTCAGACTATAAGCAGCTCCTGAAACAAGGTTGGGATCGACGTGAGATGCCGGTCCGACTGATTGGTATTGGGGTCCGACTTCAAGACGGCTGGGAGCACGCGTCAGGACGGCTACCCTTTGAGCAAAGCGACTCAGACTAGTACACCACGCTTGGGGTTCGTTCGACACCCGCGTATCCTTAACGTCTTCTCAGGTACTTTTTAACGCGTGGGGTTTGACGCATGTCACGAATGATTTCTAGGCTGGACGCCGTTGTTGTCGAGGTGAATGATTTGGCGGCGGCGGTGCACGATTATGAGGCCCTAACGGGCGTGGCTGCGGTCTTAGAGCAATTTCGAGGAGACGACAGCGCCTGTTTTCAACTGACCAATATACGTCTGCGGCTGGTGACGACAGGCGGTCGGCAGGGACTCAAGCAAATGGCTTTTCAGAGCGACGACTTGGCGGCTGCAAAGCGACGACTCAAGAGCATGGGTATTTCGGTGATCGAGGCCGAGTCAGACGACGAATTTTTGAGTCTCTCGTCCGACACCACTCGCGGTATCCGCTTAGCAGTGACAGCCGCTACGGACAGTACGGTATTGAGCGAAGCCCCAAAATCCCTAATTACTGGGCTTGATCATGCAGTGATTGCCAGCGGTGACGGTGATTACACGGCTGCATTGCTCAG
This sequence comes from Halieaceae bacterium, assembly GCA_018666295.1. GTDB lineage: Bacteria > Pseudomonadota > Gammaproteobacteria > Pseudomonadales > Halieaceae > Luminiphilus. The sequence goes on along the minus strand of JABIZW010000216.1, from coordinate 7,808 downwards.
CGGGCGACTTCAACTCGACATGCGTCTTGATTTGACGAACCCAGACTGGGATTCACGTCTGATGTTTTTTCGTTGCGGGGACCTCATTGTTGAAGTGTATCAACCCTTATCCAAGCCTTTGCCAGTGGAGCAGGATCGATTCTTCGGCCTGAGCTGGAGAACACTCGACATTGACGAAACGCACGGGTTGCTCAGTGCGCGTGGATTTAATGTGTCGCCTGTCAAAGCGGGACGTAAGCCAGGCACGCGTGTGTGCACCGTACGCGACAAAACGCACGGCGTGCCCACACTTATTTTGGGCGGCAACTAGCGTCTTTTCAGCGACGCCGCACTGGATTATCGGTCGAAAGAGGCGGCTATCGCTTTGATGACGGCGTCTGCATGCGCATGGTAGTTGGTGTCGACGGCGGCCGGGGCATTGCTGTGGAGTGAAATGACCACATCCCGCTGAGGGTCGATGTAAATGCCTTGTCCGAAGATGCCTGAGGCAGCATAGGCACCATCACCTTCTAGCCACCACTTGTATCCATAACCCGCATACCCTTTCGACGGTGACGTGGCTTCTTTCATCCAGCCGTCGGGAACCAACGACTCACCCGTCGCATTGACAGCACCTTTTTTCACGAAGATGCCAAGGCGTGCGTAATCCCGAATGGACGCGCTGATGCAACAACCACCGGTCTCACCAGCAAACGGCGCCGATTGCATCCAGTTGCCCGCGTGCTCCATACCAAAACCTTGCCAGACTTTCGCATTCATGTAGTCCGTGGCCGAGTTTCCAATGGCCGCCCGCAGCACCTCGCCTAAAAGGTTGCTTTCAGCGGTGTTGTAGTTAAACACGGTGCCCGGCGCGTGGTTCTGTGGGAGTGCACCGAGGTAATCGGTGAGCGCTACGCCTTGAAGGCTCCCCGCTTTTGATACATCGGAGTTCGGGTCTGTGTAGTTCTCGTTCCAGGCAACGCCTGATGACATTTGGAGGATGTTCTTAATGGATACAGCACCGTAGGCTGATCCCTTCAAGCGCGGGAGGTAGGTCGCTACCCTGTCTTCGATACTGTTGATGAATCCGTCTTTTATCGCCGCACCAATGAGTGTCGAGGTGAACGATTTTGTGACCGAAAATGAAATCCAAACAGACTCCGGATTATGGTCTTCGGCGTAATGCTCGAGCCGGATGGTATCGCCCTCAACTACCGCGATTCCCATCAGTGGCTCGCGCGCGAGGAAGTCTCGTACCGAAAACGTTTCACCCGCCACTTGATAGGATACGTCAGCCAGTGACTGGTCTATTTTGGTGTTCAGCGGATAGGGCGTTTGTGCGGCAAATAAAGGACGTGTGGGCAGCCATGCATTGACATGGGCGAATGCGATTCTACGATCACTTGTAGGATAAAGCAGTACGTTTGTGTCTAAGTCGCCCGCTTTTAGGCGTTCGATAAAGGCTGCGACTTCTTTCTGAGTGGCGGCTTGAGCCGACACCGTGAATATGGTCAATACCAAGAAGGTGTAAAGCGCTTTCATGCCTTGTCTCCGATTATTTTCATTGCTCTAGTTAGCGGGTTTAATGATCTGTAACGACTTTCGCAATGGGGTTACTGAGCCGTATCGCGATAACGGTCAAACCAGGCGAGGATGTTATTAACCTTTGCAATGAGGTTTGAAGGACGCGCGTAAATACTGTGGCTCGCACCCGGAATTCTGACCATTAGCGTGTCGATACCGCGATGCTTAAGTGCCTGGTAGTACTGCTCGGTCTCGCTCATCGGTGTGCGGTAGTCTGACTCTCCCGTCAGAAGCATTGTGGGTGTTGAGACGTTACCGACTAACGAGAGCGGCGAGCGTGTCCAGTAGCTCTCGTAATCTTCCCAAGGTGGTGCGTCGAACCAGGTTGTGGCGAAAAAGTAGTTGCGGTCCGCGGTAAGCACAAAGCTCGCCCAGTTGATGACGGGCTTTGCCACTACGGCGGCGCGGAAACGATCGGTTTTGCCCACAATCCAGGCTGTTAATACGCCACCGCCTGAACCGCCTGTGACGAATAATTGCTCGGGATCCACATAACCTTGGTCGATGAGGGCATCGACGCCTGAGATTAGATCGTCGTAGTCAAATCCGGGGTAGGCGAGATCAATTTCGTTGGCAAATTGCTCACCGTAACTCGTGCTCCCGCGTGGATTTGTGTAAAGGACCACATAGCCCGCCGCTGCAAATAACTGTGCTTCGGTCGAGTAGTTGGGTCCGTAGGCTGAGTGCGGGCCTCCATGAATCTCGAGAATCATCGGGTAGGTCTTTGCTGGGTCGAAACCGGGCGGTTTCATGACCCATCCCTCGATCATCATTGCGTCGTGTGAGGAAGGCCATGTGATGCGCTCAGCGCGCGTCATCTGGCGTTGACCCATAAGGTCACCATTGAGGTCTGTGAGCTTGAGCGGCGTTTTCCCGGGTCTCATTAGCGCAACGTCGGCAGGTCGATCGTCACGACCGAGCGTATAGGCAAGACGACCCTTGCCGCCGACGGAGAAACTCCCGCTGGTGTAGGGACGCCCTATGGCGGTGCCGCCCACCACAATATCCGATTGGCGCAGCTTTCCTCTCAGGTCAATCTTAGCCACGCGGACCATGCCTAAGTCGGTGTAGCTGATCCAGAGACTTTGACTGTCTTGTGACCACTGTATGTCCGACACCGATCGATCGAAGTCGGTGGTCAGCGAGCGGCTCTCTGAGGTCGTAAGATCTCTGATCGTGAGTTTGGCACCGTTGTATCCCTGTCGGATGTCCGTGGTCTGGGTATAGGCCAAGTACCGGCCATTGGGGGAGACCACTGGACGACCTTCAGTGCCTGCCGTGTCGGTGATCTGGGTGATTTGTCCCGTGAGTAAAGCGGCGGCGAACAAGTCGCTTTGTCGAGGGTGATATTCGGCGTCATCGCGTCGATTACTCGAAAAAATGACCGATTGGCTGTCGGGGGTCCAAGTCACCGCACCGCTGATGGGAAAGTCGCCCGATGTCATTTGACGTGGCGTGCCACCATGGGCGGGTACGATAAATAATTGCTGACTGCCCGAGGGTAAGTAGCCACCACCGTCGACTCTGAAGGTCATTTTATCCACGACAGTGGCGGGTTCAGCCCAGGTCGCGCCCTTGGGTTTGTCGGGCATGGTTGCCAGTATCGGTGGTGCGGTAGGCACGAGGCGAGTGAAGGCGATCTGCTCGCCATCTGGTGACCAAACGATGCCGCGTGGTGGCTGGGGAAGGGTGGTCACCTTCGCAGTTTCACCAGCGTCGAGCCACTCCACGAAAAGTTGCGTTTTACCCTCGGTATTCGACAGGTACGCGAGCCTGTCGCCGGAGGGAGACCAACGTGGCGAGCTGAAGTTGCCCTGGCCGCTGACCAGTGGGCGGTGGTTTGTACCGTCTGTGTCGACGACCCAGATTGCGCGTTGAGCGCGATCGGTCATGATGTCCATGGACACGCGAACATAAGCGACCTGGGATCCATCTGGCGAGACGCGAGGGTCGCTGGCGTATTCGATCTCGAATACATCTTCAGGACTAAAAACAGGCAAGTCCTCAGCGGTCAAAACGGCGCTACTGAAAAGTGCAGCGAGACTTAAGATTGAGCTCAAACAGTAGATCGGACGAAAAGGGAGGCTAAGCGTTACAGGCATGATAAAGACACTCAAATCAGTGAAGTTGCGTCCAGAATATCACTAAAGTCGAGCGACACTGGAAACGCACACACAGACTAAAATCAGACACTGCCTGAGGGTATAAAACCGCCTGCTCCCGCGCTGGTTAACGGACTTTCAAAGACAGGGTGCCGGCACTAAAATAACGGTAAGACAAATGGAGGGCTTTTGCTGTGCGTGCCTGCATCACAGTGTTGGTAAGTGTCTTGGTCTTCTCGGGCTGTGCCACTGTTAAAGAGCGTGAAATGGCTGCGCTTGAAAAAGAGTTAGGCCTGGACACGGCGCCGTATTTTCCCAAGTGCCTGAGTGAGGAGGTAGCGCCGCGTGCGGCGATGAGATCCGGTGACTACAGTGGTGTTCACACGGTCAATAACCCGCAAGGCGATGTCCCTATCGACCGGTGTGCGCGATGGGAGACGGATGAGCCCAGTGGTGGCGATAAGGAGGAGCCCCAGAAACTCGTGTTTAAAAAGCCAGCGACGCTCGATCTCGATACAGCCAAAGACAAACCGATTAATCCGCAGTAGTGACCCACACCGGTGAGCTCCAAGCCATTTCCGTGATTATTGCGGGGACATCGGCTGGGGGCGCCCTCCCGAGGCGAAGGCTATCGTAGGTCGTCCAGCGGCAAGTCGGTATCTGCAAGACGCGCGCGTAATAAAATGCGTTATGCGACGGGTTGTAGTCGGGGTCTACCCAATCGGCACGTAACTCAGGCAGCCCCGAGGTATCGGACCACGAGCAGTCGCTTAGATCGACGGGTGCTGCCGTCTTAGGGCACCTACCACCGACCTTCACTTCCGCGCAGGCGATATCAAAAACCCGTTCATGCGCCTCACCGTCTTCAAGCCAGCCCTTGATAATTTGGATCTTCGCTAACGGAGCGTGGTCAGGGTCTTGAGTCGCCCAAACGAACAGCCGCGGCACACCGGCGTCAGCGTCGATTGTGCCACCCATAGGAACGCCGCTTGCATAGGCCGCGCTGATATCGCCGGTCTTGACAAGATCCTCGGGTAAGTCGGCGCCTGCGAAGAGACGAAGCGATAAGCGCGTGCCGCTGGTTGCATAGACCTCTCGACGGCTCATGGCGTCAAATAATGCATCACGGGTATTTTCCCGAGCCCACACGGCAGCGAGCCCGCCCGGGTTGGCGACCTTAGGTTCTCGTATGCCATCTTGAAGCCGGTTTTTAGCAGGGGAGCCCATATAGGAGTTGGCGCCGCGATAGTCCCACTCTTCACTGTCACCTGGATTCGAGTTGTGCGTATCGGTCGATGCCATGAGACCGAACTTCATGGGGTTAAATCCGAGTGATTCCTGCAGTACTAGTCCCTTCTTTAGGCCGTCACGCGCCATTGAGGTGGGGTGAATGCACAGTGTCGTCCGTCCCTCGTCACAAACAGGGAAGAACTGCTCAAAACCGCATTCCTCATCGGTGGCACCAAAGCCCAGTGCACACTCTGAATTGCCCTTGATTTGGAACATCTCAACCAGTGGCTCGAATGTCTCTCGCAGGCGCCAATCCTCCCGGGTGTAGGGAATACCGTCGATGGTTTCACTTGCGAAGGCCAGTCCCCAGCTTTTATTGGGGTTGTGCGGGATGGTCAGAAACTCGCAGCCCTCACCGCAGGTCGCATCCAATTGTTTCCAGAGATCAATCTCGGAGTCTGCGTCGTAGGCGGAGACGGCATAGTCAGGTGTGACACTGGTGCGAAAGATGACGTTGCGGTGATGCTTGCCGCGATCGACCATGGCAGGGGAGTACTCATAGCCGGCAAACGCAGTAAACACACCGGGTTCGTTGTGTCGCTCGGCGGCGGCCTTGATCGCTTCCCAAGTATCGAGGTGGTACTGCCGTTCCACGGCTTTGTCATTGCCGAAGTAACTAAGATTTTCGACCAATGGCCGGACTTCAACATTGGCTCTTAGCGCCAGAAATGAGAGAAGTGTGGGTTTGTTGATGAGTTCACAGTCTTCTGCGATTTCGGGCGTCGCCGGCTCCAGGCACGCCATGACTCGCCCAAAGCCCTCGGCGTGATCCGTGACTGCTGCAAAGTCTAAGGGGCGGGTAATTTCGATGATCTCACCCGTTTCAATGGCGGCAGATTCACCTTTGGCGAATCGGTAGGTCGCGTCAAGATCACGTCGGCTACCAAAGAGGTAGGCGTCGGCAGATAGACTCGAGTGAATGTGCAGATCCCCAAAGTAGACGTTGTTAACGGGGTTTACTGGTTGAACAATCAGAGGGCTTTGTGATGGTTTGTAGAAGGCCGTCTCGTCTTGGGCCGCCACTTCAGCACGAATCGCTGCGCGCTCTTCATCACTTGAAGGAATAAACGTGATATTCGTCATGAGGTAGTCGTAAGCAAACCAGCCGCAGATGATGACCACGGGTGTTGCGAGAAGTAGTGTCTTTTTGACTGTCGACATCAATCTACATGCCTCTTTTTTTGATCTGTTTTTGTTCTCTTTACGCGGCGGGTATCGCTAACGCCTCGTTTCGTTTCGTTGTTTCTGCATCTGCACGTATTTGATTTATGCCATACATCTAGCGGTGCGTCATTCGGTTCCTCTTGTGAATAAGTGACACTTCGCTGACGACTACCAGCGCTTTGACTTTTCGCCACTCGGGCCTGTGGTGGCCTTTTCAGCGCAGTCTAGTGCGACACACTCAGCCAGTGGCGATTGAAAAGTGAAGGTGTAACGCGAGTACTTCGCAAGGAAAATGCGTGGGGCATTGCAACGCGCAGTACCACATTTGCACGAATTACCCTCAAGGTTCATTCCAGTCTTGATGCCGTGCGACTGACAACAGCCGTTGCCAAGGCGCTGGCGGAGGTGGCGATTAGTGCCAATATCGCTGCCGCTTACTATCACGACCCTATCTTCGCGCCGTTCGATCAGGCTGCCGATGCGCTTACGTGTTTAAAGACCTTGTCGGAGAGTGAACAAAAATAGGCGGTGCTGACCTCCCTTGAGGGGGGCTCGAAGCACCGATTCAGTGCATAAAACAGGCGAAATGTGTCAAAACGGAACTTTTTCAAGGGTTTTGAAAACGCCTATTTCTTACAAGTTATTGAAACATAGTAGTTTTTTTTGTTTGGTCTGCCTTTGGCTTGTCACCGTTGTGCACATCGATATACTCGAAGGTGTAAGTGGTATTGCAGACACGTTTGTCAGTCAACATAAAGAAAACGCACAAGCGCTCAGAAGATGGGTTGGTGCGACCAGACTTTAAAGGAAGCTAAAATGATCAAGTCATTGTCGAGAGGGCCAGGTTTCGCACTGGCAGCGTTGACGGTTGCAGTTGCTACAGCGTCCCCCGCTGTCTCAGCGCAGGACGCGTTAGAAGAGGTCATCGTCACGGGATCGCGAATTCCGGTTGATGCTAACTCTATTTCTTCGGTCCCCGTCCAATCCGTAACGGAAGAAGATATTCGTAACTCCGGTGAAATTAATATCGCTGATATTGTGGCGGATATTCCCGCGCTCGTGTCATCGCTCACCGCAGAGAACTCAACAACCGGGTCAAACAGCCTCAACCTCAGGGGTTTGGGTAGCGATCGATCACTGACGCTGGTCAATGGGCGACGACACGTCTCTGGTTTCCGCGGCAGTCAGGCCGTTGACGTCGGTACGATTCCGCGAGCGCTGGTAAAAAGCGTTCAAGTGACGACCGGTGGCGCGTCTGCGGTTTACGGTGCGGACGCTGTAACAGGTGTTGTGAACTTTATTCTAAAAGACGATTTTGAAGGTTTCCAGATTGACGTATCAGCCGGTCGCCCTGAGGCGGGTGCTGGGCAAACGTCGGTAGTCGATGTCGCTTGGGGAAAAAACTTCAATAACGGTCGCGGTAATGTTGTTCTGACGCTGAGTTCTGAGAATGACCAGGGCATTACAATTGGCGATCGAAGCTGGTCGCGCGACAATGGCATTGATGAGGTTTTGGCCAACCCCGATCCCAACGGACCTGCGCGCGCAGTGGTTCAGGATCCTCGGTTCTGGCTAACCTCACAAGAGGGCTCCGTTGCCCCCGGCTTTGGTGGGCGCGGTGATACGTATATTGATCTCAACAATAATGGCATTGCTGACTGTCAGGAATCAGAGGGTGGTCGAGTAGGC
>JABIZW010000112.1 GCA_018666295.1 Halieaceae bacterium | reverse complement strand
GCGCACGGGTGTAATCATCAATATCTCATCCAATGCAGGCCTCACCGGATGCCCAAATCGATCGCCCTATGTGGCGGCAAAGTGGGCGCTGATAGGGCTGACTAAAACATGGGCCATGGAGCTTGGGCCGCACAATATCCGGGTTAATGCCCTCTGTCCTGCCAGTGTTGATGGCCCGCGTATTGAAGGTGTTATTGAACGCGATGCGAGGGCGCGTGGCGTGTCCGCAGAGCAAATACGTCAGGTCTACGAGCAACAGAGCTCGCTTCAATGCTTTACACAGGTGGAGGATGTGGCGGCTATGGTGTGCTTCCTTGCCAGTCGTCACGGCGCCAGAATTTCGGGTCAAGCGATTGGACTTGACGGTCACACTGAAACCCTGGCCAATTGGCTAGACAGTCGTTGAGACGAATTCTATGACGCATTTTATTGGAGACACGTTGAGGCGCACATTGCGGTGGATGGGAGGCGTCATCGTATCAAGTGCGTTGGTGAGTCTTATGGCCTGCAGTTCGGAGGAAGAGGGGCCTGTCGTGCAGCTTGGACCCAGTTCCATCGTTGGACTGTCGTCGGCGGAGGGTGTTGAGGCGTTTCTTGGGTTGCCATTCGCTGAGCCGCCGCTTGATGATTTGCGCTGGGAGCGACCGATTCCGTGGGTGCCTTCGGAGCAGGTTGTCGACGCAACCCAATTCGCACCTGCGTGTATGCAGTCGGGAAGCGGTCTCGCGTGGTATCACGGGATGATGCAGCGGGTTGGTGTCGACCCGAGTCTCATGAGTGGCCCTGAGTATTCTGAGGACTGTCTCTATTTGAACGTTTGGACGGATCTTGATAATCCTGAGCCCAAACCGGTGTTGGTCTTCATTCATGGTGGGTCTAACACCGGTGGCTGGAGTTACGAACCCAATTACCATGGTGGGCCGCTTGCACAGCGAGGCGCGGTGGTGGTCACGGTGGGTTACCGTCTTGGTGTTTTTGGTTGGCTGAGCCACCCAGACATGTCGGTTCAGAACGCAGGCTTGCACGACCTGATCGCCGCGTTGAATTGGATTCACACCCACATCGGTGCTTTCGGCGGTGATCCGACTCGAATTACGGTGTCCGGGGAGTCTGCGGGCGCCGATAATGCGCTTCACCTGGCACTGGCGCCGGCTTTAAAAGGACGTGTGAGTGGTGTTATTCACCAGAGCGCCGGCTGGTCGGCAACAAGTTCATTGTCAAGAGAGGCTGGGTTTGAGGTTGGACGAGCGCTGGTTGAAGAGCACGCGGGTGTCGACGGTCGCTTTGAGGACTTAAAAGCTGTACCGGCCGAGGCGCTAATAGCCTCTCAACTGAGTCTCTTCAAGAATCATTATTTCAGTCCGGTGAGGGACTCTGAAACATTGCCCATACCCTTGGAAACATTGGTTGAGCAGGGGCGTATGCCACCGTTAAACCTCTTGATTGGCTCCAACGGCAACGAGTCGCTCATGTACATTCCTGACGCTGCAGTGATTGAGGATTACCTCCAACTCGCGTTCCCTGAAGCGACGTGGGACGCGGTTCGCGACGCGGTGGGTAGGCAATATTCTGACCTTGAGCAGATGGATCGTCTTCGGTCTGCGCTTCAATACACCTGTCCTTCACTGATCCTCGCATCAGCAATCAATGAAGCGGGTGGCGACGCTTGGGTCTATCGCTTTAATCGCGTTCGCGAGGGCTTTGACGCCATAGGTGCTTACCATGGGGCAGAGCTTCCCTACGTGTTTGATACGCACGACGCCTGGATACCTACCAATGAGATTGACCGAACACTGACCGGGCAACTCGTCGCGCACTGGATGTCCTTTCTGGCCACGGGCTCACCGAACAAGCAAGGATCTGATTCGTGGCCGCGGTGGGGTGTTGCCCAAGAGGGGCTGCTTGTAACGGACAGACTTTCTGGCGCACATCATTCCGAGGCAGCACTTTGTGCGCGTCTCGTATCGCTACGACAGCGTTAGTCGCCTTACTGTGTGCGGGTGATGAAGCGAATCAATGCGTTTATTTCGGCATTGCTCAGGTGGTTGGCGTAGGACGGCATAGCGCCGACACCTTGCTCGAGTGCGGCCCGAATTCGCTGCGCATTTGGCCGTAACACGTCTAAATTGGGACCAATCACCCCTTGTGCGTCAGCGGCCTCGAGCGTGTGGCAGGTCGCGCAAGCGGGCTGGGTCGAGCGTGTGAATAAGCGCATGCCCAGCGGAGATTTTTGACTCAAGGCTGTTGCAGCAGTTTGCGATGTAACCGGTGCAGGCGGCTCGAGCCTATCGGACTCAACGGCTTGAGGCTGGTTGCTTATCTGCACGCTGAGGCCATGGTCGCGCCAGCCATTATGGCCATAGCCGCGCTGATTCGCTGAAAAGTGCTCGGGTTGGGTATCACCTGCAGTATCAGTGGCTCTGCTGACAAATGTGTATTGACCGGGTGTTAAGTCGACGCTGATCTGGAACGTGCGCCACGCATTGGGCCCGAGTTCAGGGCCGTAGAGTGTTGCGCTTTGCCATCGCTTGCCGCCGTCGATGGATACATCAACATGCTGGACGCCGCGCTCACCCGAAAACGCGACACCGAAGATCTGCTGTCTACCGGGGTACAAACGATCACCGCTCCCTCCCGGTCCATTGATCCAGGATTTGACAGGCATACGGTACATCGACGGATGACTCGCATTGCCCGCTTGTCCAACCGGTCGCAAACGATACCCCGACTGCTGAATAGCGTGAACAGACTCGTCAGCCGCTGCCGCAAGGGTCTTCACCCACTTCACATTATTGACCCCAAAGTAGCCTGGCACGAGTAAGCGCAACGGGCCGCCATGGACCAAGGGCAGGGGTTCCCCGTTCATTTCCCAGACAAGCAATGCGTCTTGCAAGCCTTTTTCAAGGGGTACTGATCGCTCCACACCCACTGAGGTAACGTCGATGCCGGCCGGCAAGGACTCGGCACCTGTGGCGGTGAGAAAACGTGCCTGCGGCTTGGCGCCCGCGAAGTGCGAAAGCACCTCTGAAACTTTGACGCCCGTCCACAACGCGCAGCCGGCAGCCCCAACGCCCCAAGGCGACCCAGCGGGGTTGTGGTTGAAGAAGGCGCGTCCATTGCCTGAACACTGCAGCACACTGGCGACCGTCGTTGTCTCAAGCGTTTTAAGGTCAGCAAGTGTGATTTGACCCGATGTTTCGCAGCCCTTGATCTGAATGCTCCAACGGTCTCGATCCGCCACAATCTCGGTCTCGGGCATCGGTAGATTGTTGCGCACGAAGAACTGCGCGATGGCCGTTATGGGCCCTTGCCCAAAGGCATCCCGCGATGTTTCGAGGGCGAGCGGCTGAGGGTTGTGCGTAATAAAGTCGTGTTGTTGCTTGCCCGCAGGCAGTAGCGCTCTCAGCGCCGCCAGAGCAGAGGTGGGTAACGTTGAGGCAAAGAGAGCCAGTGCTTTCAATGCCGTTCGGCGTGAAGGGTTTCTCGAAACCGTCGAATGGGGTCTCACTCTGGCTGCGTGCTCCGCTATTGCATCATGGCCCAAACGATGACGGCCAACGTCAATAAAATCAATGCTCGATGCATGACCAGACTATGCTCAAACGCGCGACTGAGCAGTGATCCGAGCAAACACCAGACGATGGCAAAAAAAACTTGAGCCACTAAAAAACTGAGTGGGACCACAAGGAGTCGCTCAACTGCGCTTGAAAAGGCATCGCCAAACTGGGTCAGTGCGAGCGTCGCCATCATCCATGTTTTAGGACTGAGCGGGTGAACCACGCTGCCAGACCAAAACGTGAAGGCGGTGCTTTTAGCGGTGGCGGATGCTGGCGTCCAGTTCCGAAGCGCGAGATACGTCATGTAAGCCCCTGAGCAATAGACAAAGACCTTTGCAATGCTGGGATAGGATTCGATGATACCCATGAGCCCGAGCGCAAGGGCGACATTGAGTAGCAACTTTCCCAGTGTCAAACCGGCAATGAACGGCAACGTTTTTACCAGCCCATGTTGTGCACCTGCCGTCATGAGCAACATATTGGCAGGCCCAGGTGTCGAGACCATGACGACGATAAAGGTCCACAGTGCAAGGTAGTGAGATAAAAAGTCCATGACCGTCCAAGGGCAGTAGGCGTTGTTGCCGAAGCATACGTCAGTTTTCCCGTTGCAGTTCGTCGGTAGGCCTAATTACTGAATCGCGCCTGAAACTGGCGGTATGCTACTGTCTTAAAAAAGCAATTGAGGCTATGTCATGGACCTGTCTTACGGTCACGAGTACGACACGTTCCGAGAGGAAGTGAAGTCGTTTATCCAAGCACATAAGCACAAGCAGCCGGGGCCGGGCGACGGTCTCAAAAGTCCAGCACTGCGGGAGTGGCAACGGCTCCTGATTGAAAACGGCTACCACAGTCGAACGATTCCCAGCGAGTACGGCGGCTTTGGCGCAGAGCCTGACATTATTAAGTCTCGTATTATCGCCGAGGAATTTGGTGCGGCACGGATGCACCGTGGCTTTAATGGGCAAGGCGTGACGATGCTGACCCCCGTGCTGCTTGAAATGGGCAGTGAGACGCAAAAGCAGGCCTTTGTCGGTCCAACGATTAACGCAGAAATCATTTGGTGCCAGGGCTACTCCGAGCCGGGCGCCGGCAGTGACTTGGCAAGCCTCACCACTAAGGCCGAGCTCGATGGTGACGAGTGGGTTATTAACGGGCAGAAGATTTGGACCAGCACGGCACATCACGCTGATTGGATATTTTGTTTGGTGCGAACCGAGCCCGATGCACCCAAGCATTTGGGCATTTCGTTTTTACTCTTTCGAATGGATACCCCTGGGATCGAGATAAGACCCCTCGTCGATATGACAGGTGACGCGAATTTCAACGAGGTGTTCTTCACTGACGTTCGGGTGCCAAAAGACCAGATTGTTGGCGAGCGGGGTCAAGGTTGGCAGGTTGCGAACGCTATTTTAGGTCATGAGCGTGGTTCACTGGCGACACCCGACGCTGCCCTTAATAGGCTAAATGGCGTCGCGCGTCTGATGCGTGAGGAAAGTATCAACGGTACGCCGATCATGGATAACCCCATTTTTCGCGATCGATTGATGAAGCTGGAGGGACGCGCGCTCGCCATGCAGTACAACGACATGCGGCTACTGTCTGCCAAGATCAATAAGAATCAAGACGTGCGGTTGGCTGCAATGATCGTGAAACTGGCAGGGACCGAATTGCGCCACGAAATTGAGTGCTTAGGCATTGACGTGATGGGTGAGATTGGCCTGGGTTACGGCGACAACCCCCATGTCCGAGGTCATGGAGCATGGCAATACCAATACATGTTTTATCTTGGGCTCATTATCGGCGGTGGCACATCGCAAATTCAGAAAAACATCATCAGTGAGCGCGGACTTGGCATGCCCAAAGAACCGAAAATTCCTGCAGCGAGCGCCAAATAAGAGAGGGGGTTGAAAAATGGAGTTTGGATTATCACAAGATCAACTGCTTCTCGATGACAGTCTGAGAAAGTACTTATCGACAGAGGTTTCACTTGAAAGTGTTCGAAAGGTCGCGGCGAGTGATGTCTCTGATAACGACATGTGGCGTGGTTTAGCGGACATGGGGCTAGCTGGCATAGTTATACCCGAGGCGCACGGTGGCGCCGAACTCGGCATGCTTGATGCTGTCGCTGTTGCTGAGGCACTGGGTTACGCCGCGTGTCCCGGACCCTTTCTCAGTACTGCCATTATGGGCGCACACCTGCTGAATAGGGCAGGTGCAACCGATCCACTAGCAGGTATGGCGAGTGGTGACTACCGTGTGGGTGTTGCCTTCAGCGACTTCGTAGGGGCGCGAAAAGGTCAGGTGACGGAGGTTAACTCCCAGTTGTCAGGGCAGTCACTCTATGCACTGGATGCCGATGCTGATGCTTATTTGGTGGCGCTTGCCGATGGTCGCGTCTATATGGTTGAAACGGAACATTTAGCGCGTCAATCGCTGACTACGATCGATGTGACGCGCAGTGTCTGTGAACTGAACTTTAGCCAGACGCCCGCCTGTCTTGTGACGGACGATGCGCAGTTAGTTCGTGACACGATCTACCGTGGCCGCACTATTCAAGCGGCCGATACCTTGGGCGCGGCGCAGTACATGCTCGATCAGGCCGTTGCCTATTCGTTAGACAGGAAGCAGTTCAATCGAGCGATTGGCTCCTTCCAAGCGGTGAAGCACATGTGCGCTGAAATGGCCTCACAACTTGAGCCGTGTCGGTCTTTTGTCTGGTACGCCGGGCACGCGTTTGATGAGATGGATAACGAGGCGGCGCTGACTGCCTGTCATGCCAAAGCGCATCTTGCCGAGGTCGGACAGTTTGTAGCGAAGACCAGTACCGAGGTGCATGGCGGTATGGGATTCACCGATCTCGTCGGACTTCACTATTGGTTTAAGCGCATCGGGTTTAACCGCCAGCTCTTGGGCTCACCTGAGCAAGTGCGGCACGAGGCGGCCCGCCTTCAGGGTCTGTGTGATGCTTGACACACGCGTGAGTGATTCAAGGAGTGTGGGTCGTGATGTATAGATGGTTACTGTTGATCGCACTGATGATGGCTCTGAGCGCCTGCACGTCAGACAGCGCCGAGAGGGAAAGCGTTTCTTCTCAGGTAGTGTCGTTGCAGCAAGGCGCCGTATCTGGCGTCGCGTCGCCCTATGACGCGGGTATTTCAGTGTTTAGGGGCTTGCCCTATGCGGCGGCACCCGTTGGTGACCTTCGGTGGCAGCCGCCGCAGTCGGCACCATCGTGGGAAGGCGTTCGTGTCGCGGATACTTTCGCTAAAAGTTGCCATCAACCGCGCCACGCCTCGAACTTCGTGTGGCGAAGGGAGGACTTCCCAGTCTCCGAAGACTGCCTTTACGTGAACGTATGGGCCCGCAACAAGGCTGAAAATCTCCCCATTATGGTGTGGTTTCACGGGGGGGCGCACATCAGTGGCCAGAGCCACTCACTGCTTTTTGACGGTACTAGCCTTGCACAGAAAGGTGTCATGGTCGTGACGATTAACTACCGTTTAGGTCCGCTCGGATTTTTGGCGCACCCTCTATTGAGCGAGTCCTCTGCGCGAGGAACGTCGGGTAACTACGGTTTGATGGATAAGCTTAAAGCGCTGGCGTGGATCCAAGAGAATGCGAAAGCCCTCGGGGGTGACCCCGGCAACGTGACCGTCTTCGGTCAGTCTGCAGGGTCTCAAAGCGTCTGTTCACTCCTGTCATCAGCCCACTCTGAGGGACTGTTTCATAAGGCCATTGGGCAGTCGGCAGGCTGTGTCACACCACTGTCTGTGGCAGATGCAAACGGTTACGCGCGCGGGGAGTTGTTAGTGCAAGCACTTGGCGCGACATCCGCCGCGGATCTCTATAACACTGCGCCCGATGCGCTACTGGAGGCCATGGTGGTCTCTGGTTGGGAGAGCGACAGTCGTATCGTCATCGACGGTGATGTTCTTGAGCAGTGGCCTCATCAGACGTATGCCTCAGCAGATCAGTTACCTGTGCCGCTCATGCTGGGTTTCTTGGCGAATGAGGGCGAGCACCTTTTTCCGGTGAACGACTCCCTGACGGACTCCGATCTTATGGGTTTTTTAACCCTAGTTGCGGGTGACTCTGCACAAGAATTAAAGGCGCTGTATGCGTCGCCCGGGTTGACTCCTGGTGAGATTCAACACGCGATCTCGACCGACGTTTTCATGGCGTTCGGTATGCAGCGCTGGGCCGAGTACCACGCGGAAGCAGGCCATAACGTCTACCTTTATTTTATGGATCACGTCCCGCCCGCGTTTCATATTTATATGCCTGACCAGCCTTACCTTGAGCTGCCCGATGGCCCGCGGAGCGCCGGCGCATACCACTCAGGTGATTTAGCCTATGTGTTTGGAAATACAGACAAAGTAGGCTACGACTGGTCGGACGATGATCATGCGTTGTCTAAAATATTGTCTCGCCACTGGACAAACTTCGCAAAGACCGGTGACCCAAATGCGCCCGGAGAGTCGAGCTGGCCTGCCTTTAATCGGCACTCGCTCACTACGCGCGTGTTAAATCCGACGCCCCGCACAGTTAGTGGTGTGAAGAAACGAGCACTTGAAATTTTTGCGAGCCGTCAGCCCTTTCTCTCGGCTCAAGAGTAATAAATACGGAGGTCAGTCCAATGGGAAATATCCGACGCTTTAGTGTCACTGCAGCCTGTTTGTTCAGTTTTATCGGGTCTCAGGTCAGCGCAGACCATCACGAGGCCATGAAGCCTTCAGTCCCGCCTATTGACGTGGTGGCCCTGTCACTCCCAGACATTGTTCACGGCTTAGAAAGTCATCGGTTTTCATCGGAGGATCTGACGCGCGCCTACCTCAACCGTATCGAGGCGCTGAATCGATCGGGGCCGACACTGAACGCGGTAATCTCCGTTAATGCCCGCGCCATGCAATTGGCTAAAAAAAGCGATTTGCGACGCGCAAAGGGGAGGGCGAATAGCCCTCTTGACGGCGTACCTGTGCTTTTAAAAGACAATATTGAATCAAAGGACGCCTTGGCAACGACCGCGGGCTCTACGGCACTCATCGGCAACATGACCCGCCGGGACAGCCCGCTTGTTGAGAGTCTTCGAGACTCAGGCGCGATAGTTTTAGGCAAAGCGAACTTAAGTCAGTGGGCCAACTTTCGCTCGTCCCACTCGGTCTCCGGGTGGTCTTCGGTCGGTGGTTTGGTCAAGAATCCGCACGTTTTAGACCGCCAAGCCTGTGGCTCGAGCTCCGGATCGGCGGTAGCGGCTGCTGCCAGTCTTGCCGCTGGAGCCGTAGGCACTGAGACCAACGGATCGATTATTTGCCCGTCCCAAGTCAACGGTGTCGTGGGTTTGAAGCCTACGCACGGATTATTAGCGGTCGATTACATTATCCCCATTGCGGCGACGCAGGACACAGCAGGTCCAATCACTAAGTCAGTGGCGGGCGCCGCGCTGATGCTCGACGGTATGACGGGTTGGGAAAACGATTATTTCAGCGGGCTCGACGCAAGTGTTGTAAACGGCATGCGCATTGGCGTTTTGGATTATTCGCGCAACGATAATCCCAGGCTCAATGCGCAGTTCGATAAGGCCATTGCTCGTTTGCAGGCGGTGGGTGCTGAGATCATTCACATTGAAACAGTGCCAGACACCCCGCCCGGATTCTACAGTGCGTCGAGAAAGGTTCTTGAAATCGAGTT
>JABIZW010000130.1 GCA_018666295.1 Halieaceae bacterium | reverse complement strand
GGAATTTACTGGTTGATTCAAGGACGCCGCTACATGAATACACCCACCCGGACCTTACTGACGTGTTTGGGTGTCTTGTTGGTTGGCCTGATATCGCTGGCGATTGGCGGCCCACCGGCCACGCTGTTTGGTTTGTTGCTGTTTTTTACAGGATTTACCGCGCTTGAGGCCATGTTGCCGTCACTCGCGTCAATTTACGCACCGGCCGACTCTCGTGGAACGGCAATGGGTGTTTTTGCCTCTTCGCAATTTAGCGGCGTCTTTTTCGGCGGAGTGTTGGGCGGCGCACTGCTTGAGACGTCTGGCGTAATTGGTGTTTGGTTGGGGCTGTCGGTTCTAGCCCTCGGATGGGTCTTTTTATTGAGTGTGTCGCGTTTGGCGTCACCAATTTCGTTCGAAGCTACATAAAGAACCCGATAGCTCTCCCCGAGACCTTGCGGGATTGGTATAGTGACTTCACGGTTAATAACGCCATAGCGTCCCGTGCCTTCAAAATTCAATGTGAGGCGGGCGATACAGGAGAATACGATGGCTACTCGAGGCATTAACAAAGTAATTTTGGTCGGCAACTTGGGTAATGAACCCGAGCACCGTGTGTTGCCTTCAGGTGGCGGCGTGACCAATATCAGTATTGCCACCTCGGAGTCTTGGAAGGACAAAAATACCGGGCAACCGCAAGAACGAACAGAATGGCACCGGGTGGTGTTTTTTAATCGTTTGGCAGAGATTGCCGCTGAGTACTTGAGAAAAGGCTCTAAGGTTTACGTTGAGGGGTCACTGCGAACTCGCAAGTGGCAAGACCAGTCGGGACAAGACCGCTACTCGACGGAAATTGTGGCAAACGAAATGCAAATGCTAGACAGCCGAAATATGTCAGAAGACGGCGGTGGCTATGCACCTAGTCCGTCACCTGCCCCAATGGCTCAGGCGACGTCTAACGACAACTACGCCGCGCCGACGCCCACATCACAACCTGCAGACTTTCCAGAAGACGACATCCCATTTTAATGGGGTGGTCCTGGGAAGACGTTGTGGGTCTGGCGAGGTAACCGCAGTCAATGCGTGTATTGGTTCTGGGCAACGACACCCCGGTTGGTTACTCCGTTAGTGCGTTTGCAAGTCCGCTCAGGCGACACGAGCTTATTGGGGTAAGCCTTGAAAAGACGCGCTGGAGTCGCGCACGAAAAGCACGTCGGTTGGTGCGGGATATCGGCCCAGACATTGTCCTCGATGCTCGAATAGTGACCCAAATTGATTCGCCTGAACGCCTAGACCACCGAGACGTGGAGCGGACGGTCTGGCTCGCGGAGGCATGCGAGCGAGTGGGCGCAAGTTATTTTTATTTATCCAGCGCTTTTGTTTTTTCAGGACAAATGACGCGTCCCTATCTCGAGAGTGACACACCCGATGTCACGTCCGGCTTGGGTCGCGTCCTGTTAGACATCGAAGAGGCGCTCACTGCGCGACTCGACGATGTTTTCATACTAAGACTGGGACGTTTATTTGCTGGGCGTCGTCCTAATGCGTTGTGCACATCGCTTGATGCACTTCGGCGTGGTCAGGCCGTGCGTGTCTCCGATCGTTTAAAGGGTAACCCTGTGCACGTCGGTGAAGTTGCGCGCGTCTGTATGGCTATTCTCGACCAGATGAGTGTTGGAGCGGACAGACACGGGGTTTTTCACTACTGCAGTCTTGGGGAAACCGGGTACATGGACTTTGCAGAGGCGGCCATGGCGTGTGCCTCGCAATATGCGCCGTTGGCGAGCGCCAGTGAGTTGCTGCACGACGTGACTGACGAGTCTAGGCCCTTGCGGAATCACACCCTCGATTGCAGTAAGATTCGGCGTGAATTTGGAATACAACAACTGCCATGGCGTAACTTTATTGAGCGAGCGGTCACCCGCTATTTGGAGTTGTATGTTGAAGGCGAGGGAGTGATCGAAAAATCATGAGTGATGGATTAAACATTGCAGTGTTGACTGTAAGCGATACGCGAACCGCTGACACGGATACATCGGGTCAGTTTCTCGAGGACGCGCTATTGGAGGCAGGTCATAGACTGGCTGACCGTGCCATTGTGATTGACGACATCTATCAGATTAGAGCGCGTTTGTCGGCTTGGATCGCTGACTCGACTGTACACGCGGTGTTAGTGACTGGCGGAACGGGGTTTTCGGGGCGAGATTCGACACCTGAGGCTGTATTGCCGTTGTTTGATAAGACGATCGAAGGCTTTGGCGAGGTGTTTCGTGCGCTCAGTCTGCAAGAAATTGGCTCGTCAACCGTGCAGTCTCGCGCCATCGCGGGGCTGGCTAATCGAACCGCTGTATTTTGCATGCCGGGATCGACTGGTGCGTGCAAGACGGCTTGGAACGGCGTCATCAAGGATCAGTTGGACGCAGAACACCGGCCCTGTAATTTTTCGAAGGTTCTAAAGGGCGAGTTTTAGCGATTGAGCAGGCGTTTGTGCGCGAGACTGTTTACGCCCGATCGAATCGCTGGAACACCAACGTTGCATTTGTGCCACCAAAGCCAAAGCTGTTGGACATAACCCGGTTGAGGTGAACGTCATCGCGCGCCTCACGCACCACGTCCATGCCGTCTGCACCGTCGTCTAAGTTATCGACATTAGCGGACGCGGCAATAAAGTTGTTTTGCAGCATTAAGAGCGAATAAATAGCTTCCTGAACACCTGCAGCACCCAGAGAGTGGCCCGACAGTGATTTAGTCGACGCAATCGCAGGCGTTGTATTACCAAAGACTTCACGAACAGCCTTCAGCTCCTGTATGTCACCGGCGGGTGTGCTGGTCCCGTGAGCATTGATGTAATCAATGTCGCCATCGACCGTTGCCATGGCCTGTTGCATGCAGCGAACGGCGCCTTCACCGGAGGGCGCGACCATGTCGTGCCCGTCCGACGTTGCTCCGTAGCCCACGAGCTCGGCGTAAATATGGGCGCCTCGGGCCTGTGCGTGCTCGAGCGACTCCAACACCAACATGCCGCCGCCGCCTGCGATCACGAACCCGTCGCGATCAGCGTCGTAGGCACGTGATGCACAATCGGGCGTTTCGTTGTACTTGGTGGACAGCGCACCCATGGCATCAAAGAGACAGCTCAGCGACCAGTCGAGCTCTTCGCCACCACCGGCAAATACAACGTCTTGCTTACCGAGCTGGATTTGCTCCATCGCATTACCAATGCAGTGCGCACTGGTGGAGCAAGCAGATGAGATCGAGTAATTGACGCCTTTAATTTGAAACGGTGTCGCCAAGCAAGCAGAAACGGTGCTGCCCATGGTCTGGGTGACGCGGTACGGCCCGACTCGGCGCAGTCCACGGTCCCGTAAAATATCGGCAGCCTCCACTTGGCTCGCTGATGAAGCGCCACCTGAGCCGGCAATGATTCCGGTGCGAACGTTAGATACTTGCTCCGGCGTCAGTCCCGAATCTGCGATTGCTTGTTCCATACTTAAAAACGCGTAGCCCGCAGCGTCTCCCATAAATCGCCATTGCTTGCGATCGATATGTTCGGAGAGATCAATGTTGGGCTTTCCGGACACCCAAGAACGCATGCCAATTTCTTCTTGGGCTGCGCTGTAGGTGATACCTGATTTACCTTGCTTCAGCGATTCTGTGACCTCTTCAGCATTATTGCCAAGGCTCGAGACGATGCCTAAGCCCGTTACCACCACACG
>JABIZW010000084.1 GCA_018666295.1 Halieaceae bacterium | reverse complement strand
CAGTGAAAATTCTGACCGCCTCGGCGACCGCCAATTACCGTGACCGCTATGGCTGTACGCTCCACGGTATACAAGCCTCAACCGTCGATGCGCTCAAAGCCCACGCCGGACCTAACGTGTCGACAAATACGGTCCGCTCGGATAACCGAGCCGTCGAGTCTGCGATTGACGCGTTGTTTGAGGAGCCTGAAACCGGCGGGAGAAATACGCTCGCCGTTCTTATCATGCACAAAGGTAAAGTTGTGTCTGAGCGTTACGCAGAGCCAGTCGGGCCCAACACTCGGCTGCAGGGTTGGTCGATGAACAAAAGTCTCATGGCATCGTGTGTTGGCGTTCAGGTTGGCAAAGGCCAAATGGCGCTGTCGATGCCTGTCCGGGAGCGCCTGACGGCGCTGGAAGCGCCCGAGCACACCACCCGCGATGTTTCTGACGCCTTGACCCTAAAGCACTTGATGAGCATGGCCAGTGGGCTTGATTTCGATGAGCGTTATTTGCCGGGCGACGATGTGACTGAAATGCTCTACGGCGGTGTGCCGATGTGGCACGTACCCTTGGCGCAGGGCCATCGTAGGGAGCCTGGGCAAGAATTTGTTTACTCCAGCGGCGACACCAACGTGGTGTCTTACCTCTGGCAAGCCTCTCTTGGGGGCGCTCCATACGTGGACTGGGTTGATCGAGAAATCAATGACTACCTCGACTTGGACGACCCGCTGCTCGAACCCGATACCAGTGGTGTGCAGGTGGGCTCTAGCTTTGCCTATTTGACTGCGCGCGACTGGGCAAATTACGGCCAGTGGTGGCTCGACGCGTGGCACGGGCGTGACGACATTTTATCGCAGGAGTGGCAGCGCCTTGCCGTTACCCCAAGTGACAGTGCTGACTTCTATGGCTTGAGCTTTTGGCTGAACACGCGCTTGAGCGACTACCCCGATTTGCCGGCTAATACCTTCCACGCGGGAGGGAACTCGGGTCAGTTTGTCGTCGTCGTGCCCGAAGCCGAGCTTGTACTTGTTCGATTGGGACTGACGTTGAACGAAGCTGCTGGTCTCGCCGATCCATTTGCCAAGATCTACAACGCACTCACAGCGCGAGACGATTTAGCGGTTCACGTCAACGAGTAACCGCCCTGTGATTTTTCCTGCGAGTACATTCGGTGCGACGTCGCAAACCTCAGAGAGACCAATTTCGGTGATCATGGTCTCCAGAAGCGCAAGATCCATATCGCGCGCCAGTCGGGCCCACGCTGACAGTCTGGGCTCGGCGGGTGCCATGACACTGTCGACGCCTCGTAACACCACACTGCGCAGAATAAACGGCATTACTGTGGCAGGTAGAGCCGCACTTTCAGCCAGTCCACAGGCAGTGACGACGCCCCCGTAACGGGTCTGAGCACAGGCATTGGCCAGCGTATTTCCACCCACGGCGTCTATCACGCCGGCCCACTGCTCTGCCTGAAGCGGTTTCCCTGCCGCTGATAATGTATGTCGGTCGATAATCGTCGTTGCACCGAGTCGCGTGAGGTAATCGGCTGCATCCGGCTTACCGGTTGATGCGGCGACCGAGAAGCCGCGCGCCGCAAGGAGTACGACAGCGACACTGCCCACGCCGCCGCTGGCACCGGTCACCAGGATCGTGCCTTGGTCTGGCGTGACGCCTTGAGCTTCAAGTGCATCGACACACAGTGCCGCGGTGTAGCCTGCAGTGCCGATCGCCATGGCCTGACGTGTGGTCATATTTTGTGGGAGTTTCACCAAGAAGCTGGCCGGCACGCGTGCGTACTGTGCCAAGCCGCCCGAATGGCCTTCACCCATGCCCCATCCATTGACAACCACCGAGTCGCCAACATTCCACATCGGATCATCACTTTCCTCAACGGTCCCAGCCAGATCGATACCGGGGACCAACGGGTACTTTCGAATAATCGGTGCGGATGCCGTAACCGCCAGCGCATCTTTGTAGTTGATGGTGCTGTAGTCGACTTTGATCAGGACACCGGTGTTTGCGAGGTCTGACGTGTCGATCTGTGTGACGTCGACGCGATGTTGGCCGTCAGGTTGAGTTGCAAGCAATGCGTTGAACATGGTGTTTACCTCGTGTGCAAGTCGATCATTATTGTGTGAACAGAGTACGTTATATCAGCCTAAAAAAGATTACTTTCACGGATGAGATCGATAAATGAAGGGTGCGCGTTCGAGTTCCGGTAGGGTAGCCGGGTGATGCTTTTAAAAGGTGATCGTCGTGGCAGAAAAAGTAATCAGAGAGCCATTCCCCATAGTGAGTGTTGAAAAGTCGGGGTTTAAAGAGACCTACGGTAGTGCAGAGGACATTGTTACGGTCTTTTGCACACTGATCAGAACGCAAGCGCCCTCTGCCACCTGTCTGGTCACAATGCACCCGATTGGCGGTACCGGCTGGTTGCCTATTATGAGTCAGTTTGCGCGCGCAGGCGTTCATGTCCTCGCCTGCGATAGCCGTTATCGTGGTGCCGATTACGCGCTCAACATGGAAAAGGTCACCTTGGATTTGGGTTCGGCAATGCGGCACGCTCGGGAGGTGCTGGGTTATCAGCATGTGGTGTTGCTGGGTTGGAGTGGCGGTGGT
>JABIZW010000107.1 GCA_018666295.1 Halieaceae bacterium | reverse complement strand
TGATCAGGGGTCCATTCGGCGGTCTTGTTTAACGCATCGTGCATGATTTTCATCTGATTTGACGCGTAAGCAATGGAATCAGAACTGTTGTCGTAAATGTTCACGCGCGGATCGATACCGGTACCCGGGCTGCGCATGTCATCTGCGTCGTTGCCAAACGCAAGGGCGTGCTCCGTTGAGCGTGCCGCAATCGTCTCTAGACGCGCGCCTTCGTCCGACGGATCTGCAGACTCTGGTGAGTAGGCGTACTCAATGTACCAATCGTCGTAAGGGCCGGGCGCAATGGTATAAAACAGTGTCTGATCGTCACGATCCGGGGCGTAATTCACCGCGGGATAGTCCATGACGGATCCGGAGATAACACCGGATGCCAATACAGCGGGATCCTCAAGCTCTTCTGGCGAAAGCAGTTGAGTGCCTTTCATATTGTGGTTCATACCCAGGGTGTGCCCAAGCTCATGGAGGATGAGGTAGTACATACGATCACGCCTGAGCTGCTCCTCGATGTCCGCACCACCACCCGACATTTCAATGGCCATGTCAGCAACAAGTCCACCCTCCGCAATGGCATGTCCAACGGCGCAAGCACGGGCGTCGTGCCCATCGATCATCATCGGCTCGCTAGCGTCACCCTGAATCAGTTCACGCGTGAGCTTTGATCGATTGAGGAAGGAGTACTCGAGCATAATGTCAGCCCCGATCAACTGGCCAGTTCGTGGGTTTGAAAAGCTCGGCCCGTAACCACCAAAGGGCGGTCTCGGTGACGAGGTCCAACGCAGGACGTTGTAGCGAATGTCTCCTGCATCCCAGTCGGCATCGTCAGGCTGAACGTTGACCACCATGGCGTTACTGAACCCTGCGTGTTCAAACGCCTTATTCCACTCAAGCGCAGCACCTTTAATCAGGTCGCGCCACTCGACAGGTGTTGTATTTTCGATCCACCACGTAATGGGTTCTATGGGGTCCGACACAGCGGCTGTTGGATCTTTCTTGACAAGATGCCAACGCTCCATCAGGTCACGATACGGCGCCGACTCAGTGGATGTAAGATCAGTGACTTGAACGTTAAAAGATCCCAACCGAGGATCAGCAAACCGTGGCTGGTAGTTGTTTTCTGGGACTGCAATGAGTGTGTGCAGCACCTGAATGGACACGTTTCGCGCATCCGTCACCGCATCACTCCCCGACGCCTTAGGGTTGGGGTTGAAGTAGACGTATTCGACTTCAATCGCTGAATTCTCGGGGTAGTTTTTGATCGCCAAAATCTGGCTTTTATCAGCGTCCATTTTCCCCAGTCTGAATCGGTCGCCTGAATCATCATCACCCCCTCGGGTGCGAACAATGTTGGCAAACGCTTCCGACAAAA
This sequence comes from Halieaceae bacterium, assembly GCA_018666295.1. Classification (GTDB taxonomy): domain Bacteria; phylum Pseudomonadota; class Gammaproteobacteria; order Pseudomonadales; family Halieaceae; genus Luminiphilus. The sequence continues at coordinate 6,928 of JABIZW010000107.1, read as the reverse complement.
ACAGCGGGTCCGAGTCAATTAACAGATCGCCTGACTCGTCGTCCTCGGCGGCAATCGGCAGAACAGCCAAAACAGCGCGCGAAATATTAGCCTTTGATGCACGAGATATGGCATTGGCGGGGTCAAAATAGTAGGCAGTGTTTTGTCGAACAAACTCGAGCTTGTCAAAGCGACGCTCTATCGTGAATACAAAGTTGTCACCATACGATCCGGTAAACGCACCCGCGTCAGTCACACCGTTCATAATGTGCTTAAAGTAAATAAACTCCTGACCCACTTGGTCACCGCGAACCAACAGCTTTGTTGCACCCGTTTCTGTATCTTGGAACACAGTGAAAAGCCCGTCAAAACGATCAGCTTCCTCGGTGAGTTCAGCAATGGTCTTCGGCTTTTCTTCCTCGGGAGTCTCTGGCGCCTCCTCTGCGGCTGCATCGACCGCCGCATCGCCTTGCACTTCAGGCTTGGCAGCCTCTTCGGCAAAAGAGTGACTCGAGAGTGTCAGGGTCAGCGGCAGTGCCCACAGCAGTACCTTCCAAATAGCAATGCGATTCATATGAGTTCCTTTTTCTTCAGCTTTTTATGCAGCTTGTTAAAGAGCGCCGTACAGCGCGTAAAACAGGGCCGATGAAGATACTCCCAGCCGCCACTGAAAATCAAAGGAATACCGTGAAATGTTCCTCTGGGAAATCGCTTTAACTGCCACAAGAGCAGTACACTCAGCGTGACGAAGGGAAGTAAACCGATGCGAACACTGTATGCCCCCATAGAACCTTATCGACATGGCTGGTTATCCGTGGGGGATGGCCACGAGGTTTATTTCGAAGAGAGTGGAAATCCGGACGGAAAACCCTGCGTGTTTGTGCACGGCGGGCCTGGCGGAGGAACATCACCGGCCGCACGGCAATTTTTTGATCCAGCGCGCTATCGAATTGTGCTCTTTGATCAACGTGGATGCGGACAGTCAACGCCGCATGCGTCGCTCACTGCGAATACCACAAGCCACCTGATCGACGATATGGAACGTTTGCGCGAGGAACTCGACATCGAGCAATGGCTGGTGTTTGGGGGATCGTGGGGCAGTACACTCAGTCTTGCCTACGCCCAAAGCCATCCTGAGCGTGTCACACAGCTGGTGCTTCGCGGAATTTTCTTACTGCGCCCTGAGGAAATCAGGTGGTTTTATCAAGACGGTGCGAGTCATCTCTTCCCCGACAGTTGGCAGAATTATCTCGCGCCGATTCCCCATGATGAGCGTCATGATTTAGTCGGTGCCTTTCATAAGCGGTTGACCAGTTCCGACAAGGCGACGCGCCTAGAGGCCGCGCGGGCTTGGTCTGTTTGGGAAGCCTCAACAAGCTTCTTGCGTCAAAATAAAAACTTTATGAGTCAGCTCGATGAACCTGAGGCCGCGCTCGCTATGGCACGCATTGAGTGCCACTACTTTGTCAATCAAGGGTTCTTCAATTCGGACAACCAGTTACTCGATAACATAGACCGTATTCGCCACATACCGACGGAGATTATACAGGGCCGCTATGACGTGGTTTGCCCGCCTAAAACAGCATGGGATCTCCACAGTGCTTGGCCTGAAGCCACCCTCCATATCGTCCCCGATGCGGGTCATTCAGCCTTTGATCCAGCCAATACCAGCGTCCTGATCGAGGTCACAGATCGCTTTGCACAAGCTTAAGTTACGGGCTTTAGCGAACGAACAGCCACAAAAGTTTTCATGAATGCGTCGATCGGCTCGCCCCCACCCCAATCGTCTTCATAAAATCCTGAAATGAGGAATCCCGCCGCAAGCTGCCCACCCAACTGATCACTCAGAGAGTGCGCGAACTCCAGCGGGGATTCTGCACCGAACCATCGTTTACGGTCCGTATCACTGATACTGAGGTCTGAATGGGGCGAGGAAAACTTGAGTTGAAACGTGCCCCGTTTTTCCAGATCAGGGTCAAAAAGCGCCTGAACTGGATTTATAAAACCACTGATCATCGTTCCGCCAGGTTTTAATACTCGAAAGGCTTCACGCCAGACCGGCGCGATATCTTGGGCAAAGCAATTTGAACAGGGATGAAAAATAAAGTCGAAGTGGTGATCGTCGAAGATCGACAAATCTGCCATATCACCGGCCACTGTTGTTAAGGCAAGCGCATCACGGTCAGCGACTAATCGGTCCTGATCCAGCTGCCGTGAGGACGCATCAAAGACGGTCACACGAGCCCCTGCCGCAGCAAGAATGGGGCCTTGCTGACCACCCCCTGACGCGAGACAAAGCACTTCACAGTCGTCCAGTGCTGGAAACCAATCTCTGGGAACAGGACGTGATGGCGTCAGTACGATCTCCCAATCGCCGGTGCGCGCCCGCGCAACCTGCTCTGACGACACGGGCCGAGTCCAACGATCCCCCTCATCAACCTGACGATTCCACGCGGCCCGATTGAACTCGTAAACGTTCACGTCTTTCCTCTCCCTTTAAGGGCCACTAGCGCCCTCCGACTTAACGGTAACGAAGGTTCGATCGATTGAGCTCACTCACCCGGCTTACGCCCATTAACCGCATGTCACGCTCAATTTCCGACTTGAGGTTCCCAAGCGCACGCTCGACGCCCCCTTGGCCCGCCGCAGCCAGTGCGTACAGGTATAATCGACCGCCAGACACCGCCTTGGCACCCACACTCAGGGCTTTGAGCACATGCGTACCCCGCTGAACACCCCCCTCACAAATCACATCGACTTTGTCGCCTACGGCATCACAAATCTCAGCCAGTTGATCGAACGGCGCGCGGGATCCGTCAAGCTGACGTCCGCCATGGTTTGAGACCATGATGCCAGTGCACCCAATATCGACAGCACGCTTGGCATCCTCTACCGACATAATGCCCTTGAGTGCGAACTGCCCGTTCCACTGTGCGCAGAGCTTTTCTGCATCGCCCCACGACATGGTCGGATCCAGCATGGTGGAAAAATAGTCGCCAACGGAAACTGCAACATTTGTGCCCTGATCGATATGCCCAGAAAGGTGAGGCATATCGAACTTATCTTTGGTGAAAAAGTTCCAGGCCCAAGCGGGGTGCGTTGCAAAGCTCCACGCCGACTGAAGATTTAATCGGGGTGGTGAGGTAAATCCCGTTCGCAAGTCACGCTCGCGGTTTCCCCCAGTGATGGTGTCCACGGTTAGCGCCAACACATTAAATTGTGCGGCGCGGGCGCGCTCGAGTAGCACATCGTTCAAGGCCCGATCCTTGTGAAAGTAGAACTGGAACATTTTAGGGCCTGGTGCAAGCGATGCGATTTCCTCCACGCCTACGGTCGCAAGTGACGACACACCAAACATGGTCCCGTATTTTGTTGCGGCTTTTGCCACAGCACGCTCACCTTCGTGATGAAACAGTCGTTGCAGAGCGGTTGGCGCACAATAGAGCGGCATGTCGAGTTTTTGACCCATGACCTCTACCGACATGTCGACGTCTCGCACACCATTGAGCACATTTGGCACGAGATCAGCGGCCTCAAAGGCCTGCGTATTGCGCCGATAGGTCACTTCGTCATCTGCTGCACCGTCAATGTAATGAAAAATAGGTCCCGGCAAACGCTTCTTTGCAAGCCGCCTGAAATCACCAAAGTTGTGACAGTCTGTTAAACGCATGACATATTCCTATTTGCAGCGCACCCCGTGCAGGGCATCATAAAGCTCTATTGTTCGTCGTGACGCGCAAATATCACGACACAACTTCGCATTCAAAGTATCCCATGGTGAACAGGAAACGAGTAACTATGTCATTGATCAAACACCTCATTGCAGTGGCCTTTTTAGTCTCAACGTCTCAGGGCGTCTTTGCCAGCCTTCTAATGACGCCAAACGCGGACCCCGACATGGTCTATGAAGGGGCCATTTTAGAGGGCAACTACACCGGCGATATCACCAAGCCCTCGGCTTTTTTAGGCTTTGACGCCGGTCAGCGGGTGGCCACTCCGGCGCAGATTAGCGCTGCTATTAACGTCTGGGCAGGCGAGTCGGACCGCCTCAAAGTCGTTGAATACGCCAAGACACACGAGGGTCGGCCCCTGTTTGCCGTGTTTATCTCCAGTGCCGAGAATTTAGCAAATCTCGATGCCATTGAAGCAGATATCCAGATGCTCTCTGACGCCCGTCGCCTCAGCGACAAAGATGCGAAGGGTATTATTGAGTCGTTGCCCGCGGTGGCGTGGATGGCGTACTCAATTCATGGGAACGAGACGTCGGGGGCCGACGCGGCGCTGGCCAGCATTTATCATTTAATCGCCAGTACAGATGACGATGTCGCCGCCATGCTCGGCAAAATGATCGTGGTCATTGACCCCATGATGAACCCAGACGGTCGCGCACGGTTTGCCAAATCACTAGAGCAATACCGTGGCACGGCACCCAATGTTGATGACCAGTCGCTACTTCACACGGGTGACTGGCCCTACGGTCGCACGAATCACTACTTTTTTGATCTGAACCGCGACTTCTTTTTACTGACTCAACCTGAGACACGTGGACGCGTCGCGTTGATCAATACATGGCGCCCACAGCTTATAATCGATGGTCACGAAATGGGCTCGCAAAGCACCTTTTTAATGGGGCCTCCAAGACAGCCGCTCAACGCGAATATTGATACCGACCTGCAAAAATGGGCGCGCGTATTTTCTGAAGAGCAAGGCGCCGCGTTTGACGAGCGATCGTGGCGTTACTTCACGGGCGAGTGGTTTGAAAATTGGTATCCCGGGTACTCCAATTACGCAGAGTACCGAGGCAGCATGCACATTCTCTACGAGCAGTCGCGCATGGCTGAAGATGGCGTGCGACGTCCAGAGGGGACGGTGCAAACCTATAAAGAGTCTGTGCACCACCAATTCGTCAGTACCATGGTCAATCTCGCGTCATTAGCAGAACATTCTCAGGCGATGTACCGCGATTATTGGGACGGCAGGCAATACAACGTCTCGCCAAAAAGCCAGTTCGCCAATCGCAGCTACGTCATTTTAGCGAATGAAAATCACGGCCGTACGAACGCGCTCGTAGAACGTCTTGAAGCGCAAGGCATTGAACTTTTCACCAACGAGGCTCCAATGAAAGTGGCCTCAGTCACCACTCAGCTGGGTACGCAAGAGAAGGGATATGTGCTTCCTCAGGGCAGCTTAATTATTCCTAATCGACAGCCTGACGCGCCCTTTGTGGCCGCAATAATGGAGTTCGATGCAGACGTGCGTAAGTCAGTCCTTGTCGAAGAACGACAGCGTAATTTGCGCGACGGCTCGTCACTCATGTACGACACGACGGCTTGGAACTTCAGCATGATGTACGGACTCGCGGCCGTCACCGTACCCCAACACCTTGAGGATGGACTCAAGCCATGGCGCGGGCACACGCCAACCGTTGACGTCCAAGCGTCGGCGATCGCGTGGACTGTCAGTGGTGACGATGATCGCTCGGTGGCGTTTGCCGCACGTTTAATGGAGCAAGGTGTCAGGGTCAGAATCACGGACAAGGCAACCGTCTTATCCGGAAAAACAGTTTCGCGGGGGTCGGTGTTTGTCACCGCGATGGACAACCCAAAAGTGGGTAGTCTGACAGGCCTTATCGAGACCCAAGCGCGCGCTTTAAACGTGTCAGTCAGCGCCATATCTTCCGGCTATGGCGCGGGCGACCTACCCGACTGGGGCGGATCGCATTTCCGACTGCTAACGCGTCCCCAGATCGCGATCCTCAGCCACGCACGCTTTAGTAGCTATGACGTCGGTTCCAGCTGGTGGGCGATCGACTCGCACCTTGGCATACGCCACAGTCAAGTTGATGCCGCCTACGTATCCCGTGCTGACCTGCGTCGTTACAACACGATCGTCATACCCAATGGGTATCGACCACTCTCAGACTCAGAGTTGGGGTCACTGCGTGACTGGGTCAAACAAGGCGGGACACTGATCGCGCACGATAATAGCGCAGCCAATTTGGCGACTGAGAACGGTATTGGTGGCGTTCGCGCGATCAAAGATGCGTTCTCTGACGCCCAGAGTTACGACATAGCGCTTCAGCGAGAACACTTGGCACTGAGCGATGAACTGGACGTCGACGCGGTGAGCGCTCACAGCGTCGACACCGACATTACCTATCCGTGGGATCAGGGCAGTAAGGCGCTAAACGCTGACGAGCTCAAGCGTCGTGATACATGGCAGTCGCGCTTTATGCCCTCGGGCGCCATGGTCGCCGGGCGCGTCGACACCTTGCACTGGCTCACCTTTGGTACGCCCGAGACACTGCCACTCTTATACAGTGAGCAACCGGCACTCATGGTCAACGGACGTCAACAAGCGGTGGTTCGCGTTGGCGTACTAAAGCCCAACAAAGACGCTGAAAAAGCGCGCGCAATCAACTGGTCCACGATCCCTCAAGGGCAAGATCTGAACGTTCGAATGAGTGGATTATTGTGGCCAGAAGCGGCGTCGCGTATCGCAAACTCGGCCTATGTTACGCGTGAGCGAGTGGGCAAAGGCCAAGTGATTTTATTTTCTGGCCAGCCCAATTTCCGCGGTTCCACGCGTGGCGTTGGGCGGCTTTGGCTTAACGCCCTCGTGTACGGTGCAGGCCTAGGCACCTCTACGGCGGTTAAGCTGTAGACTGACAAGCTCAATCAGGGCTCACAATTGCAATGCCAAGCGCCTTAGACGACGCTTAGCGCTCAATAATATTGATCACTCAACAAAGGAGAAGCGGTATGCCGCGAGTAAATTTAGAAGGTAGCTCTTCAATCGTCACAGGCGGAGCGTCAGGCATCGGTGAAGCCTGTGCTCGGCAGCTGGCCGATTTAGGCTCAAAGGTGGTCGTTGCTGACCTCAATGAGGAGCGCGGCAAGCAAGTAGCCGAGGAAATTGGCGGTCAGTTCGTCAAGTGCGACGTCTCAAG
>JABIZW010000101.1 GCA_018666295.1 Halieaceae bacterium | reverse complement strand
TTTCTTGCCGACGCGCTCTTTCAATGTCTCAACGTATTTTGGGAAGAAAAATTCCGATTGCTGAAGCCGCAGATCTCTATGGACGTCTGCGTCGAGGTTGATCAACGAGTTGTGCGCTGCGTGCATCAACCGATCGGCCTTACCACTAGCGGCGACCACCGCCATATGCATGCTGCCACGCTGAGATGAGAACGTTTTAGGGTCTAACTCAACGCGTTTAACGTCCTCATAGCGTGACACTGACCAAAACCCCGAGGTTGGCTTTCGCCCTGGAGTCCACATGACGGGTGACTCTTCGCGCATGCGCTTGTAATAGTCAAAGGGTTGTCCACGCGTCCACGCGTTGGTTGACCCTAAATCAAACCCCCGTAAGCGCTTGTAAATTTCAGGGAAACTCGGGTCTCTTGCACCGGTGTCGACAAAAATGTCGTCACTCACTGATGCGTAATGGTCAATGTTCTGCGGCTGATTCATAGGACGACCTAAACGGTTAAACGCGGTAGGCGCGTTGGATAATGAGAGTACCTAAATTTTCAGGCTTCCGACGAGTGAACTGTGGTTTTTTTAAGACAACTGGTACGGCTTCAGATTAAGTCGTCCCCGTTGTTACTTACCGAGTACTTACGCCCTGGCGCATAACTTGGTTTTACAAATCAGCGACAGCAACCCGTTCGTGTTTTTTCTGGGGAGTTTAATTAAGTGTTTCGCCTTTCTTTGCTCGCGGCGTTTCGTGGTGCCGCGGCCCCCACAACAGTGTAAAAAGCGCAACAGCGTCGTTATTTCAGGTGGTGAAAAGTTTGCAGCTCGGACGGTCACAGCGGTAGGGTAATTGCCAGTCCGGTATTTCGAGGGAATGTCATGTTTAAAAACGAGACTGAACGCGCGTTTGCCCTAGTGCTGCTGCTTTGCGGGTTTATTGCACTTTGGATAGTGGTCAAAGACCTCGCTTTGCCTGCCTAATGGTTCACTAAAGTAAAGCTAAGCGACTGTTTCTTTCAGGGAGGCCCCATGGCTGGAGCACAAGCCGATATTCACACGAAAATTTTAACCGCCAGCACCACTGAGGAGTTGATGGGTATTTACGACAATTGGGCTCAGGGCTATGAAACACAGCTGCTCGATGAGTGGGGTTATACCAGTCCGCAGACGGCGGTTAAGCTCCTAGCGTCTGCAATGCAGCTGGACGAAGTGCATGTGCTGGATGCGGGTTGTGGTACGGGTCTAGTTGGTCTGGCTCTTAGCGAGGCAGGTGTTGCGTACCTTACAGGCATTGATTATTCGCCCGGTATGCTTGCAGAGGCTCGCCAGAAAGGCGTCTATCAGGCGCTTGACTGTATGGATATGAATCAGCCACTTGCCATCGCCGCGGATGTCTACGATGCGGTGACATGCATTGGGACATTTACGTCCACGCACGTCGCCCCCGAGGCACTATTCGAGCTGATTCGGGTTACGCGCTCTGGAGGTGCCGTAGTGTTTACGGTGCGAGACGACTACTGGGCGGCTACCGGGTTTGCGAATTTGGTGGCGGATCTGCACACGTCGGGCAGGGTGGTCATCGAGCAAATACGTCTCGAGCCCTACATTCATTCGGAGGGCTCTAAATGCCGATTTGTTGTACTAACCGTCCTTTGAAAACGTCGGTCTACACAGCAAGGGAATTAAGTAGAACCAGCCCAGAAGAGGTAGCGGCAGTATCCAAAGTAGCGACCACCAGCCTGACTTGCCCACATCGTGCAGTCGCCTGATAGTGACCGACAACGTTGGAATTCCCATGATGGGGCGATACATCAGAACCAATACACCCACCTCAGGATCAACCAGTCCCATGGGAATATACTGACCAAACGGGAGAGCTTGAATACTGACGGCTGAGGCTACGAACACCTCATCGACGGTTGCGACCACTAGCTACAGAACAACAAAAAGAAGCATGAGATACCAAAAGTCGGCTCTTGACGCAGTATCGTGGAAGTCAAATGTCCGTCTAAAACCCGATATCGATGCGTTGAGAAAGTGCTTCATGAGGTCATTTCGTGCTGCTGTTGTGGTGGGGCTTGGGGCTGCTGCGGCGAGGTTTGATAATGACCGTAGAGTGACATGCGATTGGGCGTAAGTTCAGGTGGTAACCTGGCTGATCGGAAACCGAATGAATTTCAGATATCGGTTTATGCTCTGAGGCTTGATTTTAGGCAGGTTGAAGATGGCGCGCCCACCAGGACTCGAACCTGGAACCTCATGCTTAGAAGGCACGTGCACTATCCGGTTGTGCTATGGGCGCGGGGGCGCGAAGTATCGCACACTCGTGAGGGTTTATTCCACGACATCGCGACCTTGACAGTCTTTACCCGGAACAGGCTTCTCGGTCCAAATTTGCAACAGTTGCATGAGCGCAGTCGAGAGACTCAGGACGACAATACTTGCCCGTATGGTGAAGGGCAGTTGGTCAGATTGAGCGACAGTGAGCAAAATAGCGCACACAGACGCGCAGTACAGAGTTACTAAGGTCCTTGCGGTCAATGGCGCACGCGAATCCGCTGCGCCCTCATGCATCGAGTGACTGAGCCTAAAGCCCAACCATAGCGCGACCAAACCCGCCAAAAACCAAAGAGGGGCTGTCGTGACTTCCATTACGAAACCTCGTTGCTCGCCATTAAAATGAAAATAAAACCGCGCCTAATGTAGTCAATCTTCTGCATCGAGTCGACATGCTCAGTGCCAATAGGTCAGTCGGTCCCTAAGATCGCATGAGTCGCGGTCTTGAGCAGTTCTTCAGCCTTCACGTTCTCGTCGAATTTATCTAGTAAGTGATTGTGTCTTAGCGTCGCGATTCCGTGAACGGTTGACCACAGTAGCGTTGCTGTTCTCATAGGGGAGTGAGGTTGCGGACTGCTTTGACGGGTCGTGTACAGCTCAACAGCGTCTAGCAGAATCTGGAATCCAGCCGCCATCGCTGGTGCGGTGCCTTGCTTTATCTCAGTATTGCCGCGGTACTCCCACATGAGTCTGAAAAAGGTCCGCTTTTCCTCGGCAAACCGAAGGTAGGCGCTCCCCAGTGCTTCAAAGTGTGCCAGTGTTCCCCGTTCTACCTCAGCCTCAGCGGCCAGTAAGTACTGTGTAAAGGTCCTATGGATTAGCTCCGCGACCGCCGACACCAGTGCCTCTTTGTCTTTAAAGTGTCGGTAGAGTGCGGCTGCACTGACGCCGCTCAGTTTGGCAACTTGTGTAATCGTAATGTCATAACTGCCACTAGACTCGACGAGCTGCGCGGCGACACCGATGGCGCAGTTCCGCAAGTCGCCGTGATGATACGTTCGGGTTGATACGCTCATGGGTAGGCCTGATCTGCCTGCTGCAGTGCCCGTTCGACCCGATTATCACGGGGTGCGCCCAGTAGCACGTAGGCAGGGGGAACCAGGTAAAACGACACGATTGTCGAGAGCAGTACGCCGCCAGCAATGGCCATGGCGAAAGGCGGCCAAAATTGACTGCCCTCGAGTATGAGCGGGAGAAATCCACCGAACGTAGTCAGGGTCGTTGACACGATATGACGACTTGCCGCAAGAACTTCGTTGCGCATTGCCAGTTTGTCACCGTTCGAGGCCGCTGGGGATTGTTGAAATGAGGTCAAAATAATGATGCAGGCGTTGATCGCCACCCCGATCGATCCGACAACTCCGATTAATGCTTGAATCCCCAGCGGGTATCGGAAGAGGGCAAGCGCCAAAAAGCTGAGCCCAAACGCACACACCACGACGCCAAAGGCGAGGGCCGTGAGACGCCAGGAGTTAAAGGTCAGCATGATCGTGCCAACGAGTAGAGAGAGCACCAGACCTACTGGCCCGATGAGATCATTGACGACTTCATCGCGCTCCGCACTGTCGCCGCCGAACGAGTAGCGATAGCCGGGGGGCATGGAAATGGGGTTGTCTTCCAGCGACGCCCTGAGCAGTTTAAGTGCCTCCTCTGGCAACACGCCACGGGTTAAAAACGCTTGCACTTCGTTGACGCGCTCGCCGTTTTTCCGTCCGATTGGCGCGTCTTCAGGAATCAGTTCAAGCCCCCCAAGATTGGCGAGAGGGACCTGTTGAGTACGGCCGTTATTGTCGATAACTGACACCGTTAAATTCAACAGGTCGTCACTGCTTTGCCAGTTGTCGCGTTTTAATTTCACGCGCACATTAAGTCGCTCAGTATCCTCTAGTACTGCCCCACCAATACGTCCCCTGAGCCGACCTTCAATGAGTTGTGCGAGTTGAGTGCGCTCAATACCCAGTCGTCGTAGCTTGTCACTGTCTGGCACAAACTGAACTTTAGGTGCTGCGGGGGTGATGGACAATCGGGTGTGCGTAATGTCCGGAAGCGACTGCATGCGCCGCCGGAAAGTTTCGCCCAAAGATCTCAGCGTGTGGGAATTTGGGCCATAAACGATTACTTCCAAAGGTGCTGCGACCGGGGGGCCTTGATCGATGCCCAGTACAATGACCTGTGCTTCGGGGTAGTGGCGATCAAACTGGGTTTGTAGCCGCCGAATCAGCCCGTTTGTTTGATTTTCATCGGTTGTCAGAATCATTGCCTCCGCCCAGCCAGGGGCGTTACGTCGATTCGATCGTAAGTTGTAGTAGAACGCAGGGGGACTTTCACCGACCGACCAGTCGACACGTCGGATCAGGGGTTCTGCCTGAAGGTCGTTGTCAATATTGTTTACGAGAGCGAGTGTCTCTTCGATGCCTGACGTGCTGGGCATGTCGAGCCGAATATAGACTTGGTCTCGATCTGTACCGGGAAAAAATTGATTGGTAAGAGTGGCAGCGCTGACAAAGCCGAGGACCGGGATAGAGCCTGCAATCAAGACAGAGGCCAATGGGTAGCGGAGGGACCAATCAATACTTTTTGTAAATACAGTGACCAGGCTGGGGACACTGATGCCCGTTCGCCACCAAGCGGGCCTCTGTGATATTCCACTGGGCAGCACGCGCGCGGCAATAGCCGGTGTTAGCGTGAGCGCCAGCAACAAACTAATGGTCAGCATGACGATAACGCAGGTGGCGAGACTCCCAAGAAAGTCACCCGAGGGACCGGCGAGAATGGCCATGGGTGTGAAGGCGAGAACGGTCGTCGCTGTTGCGCTCACAAGCGGCACCGTCATGCGATTAACCGCTTTTTGCATCGCAGCAAGCGGCCGGTCGCCCGCGAGAAGGTGGCGTCGAATTTCATCGGTAATGACGATTGAACCATCCACCAAAAGACCCAGTGCAACCACGAGTCCTGTCATCGACATTTGATGAATCCGGATGTCGAGATAGTTCAAAACCATCATGGACAGTAACGTGCAGAGCGGGAGGCTTAGCGCGACGATAAGGGCGGCGCGCCACCCCAGCGTAATAAAAAGTACCCCGACAACGATTAACACGCCCGCCAAGATATTCTTGAGGACCCCGGTTAAGCGTGCTTCGGTGTAACCACTTTGGTCGTAACTCACTTCAATGAGCATCCCGTCGGCGGTGCTCTGACGGTATTCAGTCAGGAACGCATTAAACGAATCACTGTATTGATCCACCTGGTTGCCTTCTTTCATTTCGAT
>JABIZW010000088.1 GCA_018666295.1 Halieaceae bacterium | reverse complement strand
CAGTCCGCCAATCGAATGCGTCAGTTACCCAGCCACCAATCAGGTTGGCAAACATGGTGCCCAGCGTGACACCCATGGCGTAAACACCCAACGCTTGAGACCGGTCGCGGGGCGCGTAATAGTCGGCGATGAGGGAGTTGGCCGGCGGTGTGCACCCGGCTTCACCGATACCGACTCCGACACGACACATGAGTAATACCCAAAACGCACCAATGGTAAGCGAACCGATAGTGATTTCGGTGGCAAGACCACAAAGGACAGTCATTAAGGACCAGAGCGCAATGCAGACGGTCATAATCCACACGCGGTGACCAGTATCCGCATAGCGGGCCAGAGGAATCCCGACAATGGTGTACAAAAGGGCAAAACCGAAACCCGTAAGAAGCCCAAACTGGGTATCAGAAATACCGAGCTCTGGCACAAGTTCTGGGCCAACGACAGCGAGGAGACCGCGGTCGACGAAATTCAAAATATAAATCAGCGTCAGTGCTGAAAGGACATAGCTCCGGTAACGCTTTGTACCAAAACCGGCGGTGTTACTCTGCGCTGTATTTCCCTCGGACGCGGAGGCTGCTGTCATGGTCCAATATCCCAAGCCGAATTAATGATTATTATTGACGGCGACGGTCGCCCTTGCACCTTAGTCTACCGATATAGTGGCGTGGCGGCGAGAGGGTTGCTTGATGGGAAGTCTGCTCACTCAGGCCTGCGATTTGGCCCTCGCTTTTTGCTTGAACCCCGTCGTCTGTTGGCTGGGTTACCGCCCGGTGAACGTTGCTCTGATTGGTGCGTAGAGGGCTGAGAGGCGGACCTTTCCCCTTGCGGCTTTTTGGGTTTTTTAGGTTTCGCGGGTGGGCGAAGTTTTGACTCGGGCAAAGGTGTCTTTGGTTCATACCCCTCAACCAGGCTTCGTGGCAGCAATTGTTGAGTTAAACGCTCGATATCTTGTAGGAGGTGAATTTCATCAGCACTGACCAGTGAGATTGCTTGTCCCGTCGCGCCCGCACGACCGGTGCGGCCAATACGGTGAACGTAGTCTTGTGCGACTTCAGGCAGATCAACGTTCACGACTTGCGGGAGTTGTTCAATGTCTAAGCCACGCGCGGCGATGTCAGTTGCGACTAATACGCGTACGTTACCTGATTTGAAGTCAGCAAGTGCTCGGGTGCGAGCACCTTGGCTTTTGTTGCCGTGAATAGCGGCAGCCTGAATATTGTTCTTGTCCAAAAACTCCGCGATTCTATTAGCACCGTGCTTGGTTCTGCTGAACACTAAGACTTGCTCCCAGTTGTGCTTTTTTATTAGCTCAGCCAACAAGCGACGCTTTTGGTCTTTGTCGACCGGATGCACCCACTGCGTCACGCTGACCGCCGCGCTGTTGCGTGGTGTGACGGAAATTTCGACCGGGTTATTAACAATTGTCTTTGCCAGCTGGCGAATATCGTCGGAGAAGGTCGCCGAAAACATCAAGTTTTGTCGTTGTTTGGGGAGGGTTTTTAATATTCTGCGAATGTCATGGATAAACCCCATGTCTAACATTCGATCGGCTTCATCTAAAATGAGCACTTCGAGCTGATCAAAGGCGATCGCGTTTTGCTGGTGCAAGTCTAATAAACGACCCGGAGTGGCAATAAGAACATCCGCACCTTTGCGAAGCTTCATCATTTGAGGATTGATTTTAACGCCCCCAAAGACCACTGCCGAGCGTAAGTTCAGATACTTTCCATAGGCTTCTACGTTTTCCGCAATTTGTGCGGCCAGTTCTCGAGTCGGTGTGAGCACGAGAGCACGGGCTTGATTTGGTTTTGCGAGCGATCCTTTTGACAGCTTGTGCAGCAGTGGCAATGTAAACCCTGCTGTCTTACCCGTTCCTGTTTGCGCAGCGGCCATCACGTCATGGCCCTTGAGCACGGCTGGTATCGCTTCTGCCTGTATGGGCGAAGGGGTGGTGTACCCCTTGTCACTAACGGCTCTAAGTAAAGGATCTGATAAACCTAGCGTAGAAAAACTCATAGTGTCTCTTTTGGTTGTTGT
>JABIZW010000096.1 GCA_018666295.1 Halieaceae bacterium | reverse complement strand
GTTTTTTTAGGTCATCGCAGCTATGGCTTTGAAACCGCTGCGCAGACCTACTACGGCAAAACACTTGCTGAGTTGTCGCTGGCTGAACACGCCATGCTGGCGGGTGTCCCACAGGCCCCTTCCCGAAACAACCCGCTCAGCAACCCGACGCGCAGCGAGGTTCGCAGAAATTGGATTCTAGGCCGCATGCTGGCACTCGATATGATCGATGAGACCGCCCACCAGGAGGCACGATCGAGCACCGACAATGCGTCATTTAACGGGCTAAAAGTCGAGGTCGACGCAGATTATATTGCTGAAATGGCAAGGCAAGTTGCGGTCGACCGATTGGGGAGCGCGGCCTATACGGACGGCTACGTGGTTCACACTACGGTCAATGGCAACCTCCAACAAGCAGCCCGAGACGCGGTAATCGATGGTTTAATCACGTACGACAAGCGCCACGGATGGCGCGGGCCGGAACAGCAACACCCACCGAATCAGGATGAAACACCCGAGGAACTAAAAAGCCGCTGGGCCAAAGCGCTTAGAGCCATGCCGGTGATTGCTGATCTGTCTCCCGCCATCGTAACGCAACTCCGTGAAGACGGCGTTGCACTGATGCTTCGTGACGGTTCGGACGGCGCTCTGAGCTGGTCAAACGACCTACAACGAATCCGACGATTCGTTACCGAAGATCGACGGAGCCCCGCCGCCCGATCAGTCTCCGATTTGCTACAAGTGGGTGACCTCGTGCGCGTGAGTCAACGCGATGAGGTATTAAAACTTGCGCAAGTTCCTCGCGTGCAGGGCGCGCTTGTTTCTCTAGACCCCAGCGATGGTTCAATAAAGGCGCTGGTCGGGGGAATGGGGTTTGTGTTGTCAAAATTTAACCGTGCCACACAGGCCAGTCGACAGCCCGGATCAAATTTTAAAGCCTTCCTCTATGCAGCGGCTTTAGAAAATGGCATCCACCCAGCAACACTCATCAATGACGCACCCGTCGTGGTCGGCAACCTCACCAACGAGGATATGTGGCGACCTGAAAACGACAGCGGCCGGTTTTATGGACCCACGCGCGTCCGTGAGGCCCTCACTTTTTCTCGAAATTTGGTGTCCATCCGAGTCTTACAGCAACTCGGCGTCAGTAAGCTGATCGAGATGGCAGGTCGCGTCGGTTTTGATGTGAGCGACATGCAACCGAACTTAACACTGGCACTCGGAACACACGCCTATACACCACTGGAGATTGCCAGTGGTTATACCGTGATAGCCAATGGTGGTTTTAAGGTAGAACCATGGCTTATCGACCGTATTGAAGATGTTGACGGCAATATTATTTATCAGGCGGACGCACCGGTGGCCTGTGCCAGCTGTCAATCGGCACCGCGTAATGACGACTTCCAAGAAGCCTCACGAATCGAAGATTTACTCGACGATGCTGAATCGAATATGCGCGAGGCACCGCGGATCATTGATGAACGTGTGACTTACGTCTTGACGTCGATGCTCGAAGACGTGATCCAACGCGGGACAGGGAGGCGCGCAAAGGTTCTTGAGCGCAACGACCTGGCCGGTAAAACAGGGACCACCAACGGACCCCGAGATGCTTGGTTTTCGGGTTATAACAAAGATCTTGTGACCACGACTTGGGTGGGCTTTGACGATTACAGTTTAATGGGCAAACGAGAATTTGGTGGCACCGCTGCGCTGCCTATTTGGATCGATTTTATGCGGACAGCACTTCCGCCCCAAAGCGCTGAGGCTGAGATGCCCGCCGGCGTGGTTCGGCTTCGCATCGACAAAGAGTCAGGCCAGCGTTCAGACAGTCAGTCGACTTCCATTTGGGAGGTTTTCTTGGAGGAGTTCACACCATCGAATCAGCGGGGACGAACCAATGCCTCGGATACTGAGGACCTTGATGGGCTTTTTTAGGAAGCGTTGCACCTACAGTAAGGACGCAACAAAAAACGCCGGCTTGCGCCGGCGTTCTTAGACACTCACAAACGAATTACTTCTTGAGACCACGCCCTGCGAATCGCTTGTTAAAGCGATCGACACGACCGCCTGAATCAACAATTTTCTGCTTACCCGTAAAGAACGGATGACACCGACTACACACGTCAATAGTGATATCCTTCGAAAGCGTTGAACGCGTCTTAATTTCGTTGCCACAGCTGCAACGAGCCGTGATGTCTTCGTAACGCGGATGAATATCTGCCTTCATGTTGCCCTCGAGCACCTTGTGGGTATCTAGTAAAAAAGAGCGCGGATGATACCAGAGCCCAAAGCCAATTCAAGCCCTGTCGTATGGGTAATCGCAATACCGTCCCCTTTACACAGGGTATTCGAGTATTTGCCACCGGCATCAGGCCGAAACAACCCTGAACCGGGCGCGCGGGTGCGACTGCCTTTCGCAGGCCGAGAGGTCACTGGTATCTTTATAGAAACACGTCACAGCCAGCTCCCAGACGTCACCAAGTTAAAGCACGTAGGAACGCTGTTGGATCCCTCGGATACGCTCCTAAGAAGTGACCAATTGACGTTGCTCCAGTGGTTTTCTGATTACTACCTTGTCGCCTTGGGAGAAGCCATCCCTTTGGGGCTGTCCAATCGCGAGCGCAAAGGCCATGCTGAGTGGCAACCACCTCTTGACCACCTTTGTCGTACCGCAAACAC
>JABIZW010000122.1 GCA_018666295.1 Halieaceae bacterium | reverse complement strand
TCTTTTGCTCATAAGCTTTTTGGGGTGTGGAAACAGTTCGACCCGCCCGCAAAACAACCCGACTTTCATCCTTGGACTTTCTAACCATCTGTCACCTCTCGCACCCAAGGGTTTTGTATGTCTCTTCAATCTTGAGAAGAGCCTCGCTTAGGATGAAGCTTTCTGGTCTTCCTTGATAACGGTCTGTCTGTGAGCTTCTGCCAGCCGAGTGGTTCATCAACCAAGCAATAGTGCTTTGCTGTACTCCAGCCATGCGAGCAATAGAGGCAAAGGTCCGTCTCAAATCGTGGGGAGTGGTTCTAACTTCTGTTGCTGACTGAACATGCTTTGTAAGCGGCTTAAAGCATTTGATGGCTGAGTAATCAGAAAAATATTTTTCGATGCTTGGCGTAAGAGGAAGACGATGTCTTGTTCCATTTTTGGTGTTGTCTACAACAAGCTCGTCGCCTTGGATGTATGCCTTCTTCGTCTCCGACTTGCGCATTCCCGTTAGAAGAGCGAAGCGCACCCATTGACTCCAATGGTCAGGCAGAGATGCATTCCAAACCAACGGCAACTGCTCGGTGCTAAGACGCGTTTCTCTGGGTGGCTCGTAAGTCCATAAGCCTCTAACCGCCTCAGTGGGCCAATCAGGAAACGATTCATCATCCGCGTGCATGGCCTTCATGACCATTCTCAACACCTTCAGCGCAGAGTTGGCTCCTGCCGAGCCATGATGCTCTGAAATTAGTTTGTGGAGCTTCAGTATCTCTACACCCTTTACTGGCACCTTGTCGCCGCTAAAGATGACTAGCTGGTTAAGGCATCTTAAATAGTTGGACTCAGTTGTACTGGCTAACTGCTTAGCCTCGATGACATATTCCCCAGCACTGCGAAGAGAGTTCTTTAGTCGCTTCTCTTTTTTCGTGGAGTGACTGTCAGACTCCTTTGCTTGCCTTATGAGCCTTTTCAACGCGGGTAGATTTGGCAGATTCAGTGTATCTATTGAAATACCCACCCTTACCTGATTTTTATCGGCATCCCTCCTCAATACAGTGATAGACATCGAGGAAGGTCCGACACGCAAATAACAGCTAGGGATATCAGTGCGATATTCATCACGCTCAGATGGAGGATTTGCCGCCAATTTCTCCAAATTTACCTTCGTCAGCTTTATCTGTTTCATATGCAAAAGTCTCTGGGTAACTTTTGGGTAACAGAATTACGAGAAAACCTAGGAAAATCAAGGAAATTTGAGGGTATAGCACGACGCCAGAATAGCCCCTTACACTAAGGAGGCAATATCTTTAAATGGCTTAGGTAAGCTGAAAAAGATGGTCGGGACGGCAGGATTTGAACCTGCGACCACCACACCCCCAGTGTGGTGCGCTACCAGACTGCGCTACGCCCCGAACGGCGCGAAGTATACGGGTATTCAATGCGTTAGGGAATGTTAGTCGCCGAGTTTGAGCAGCGACTTTGCAGCTTCCAAATCGTTTAAGCAGTCTCGAACCGTTGACATAACATCAACGGGGCTTGGGCCGTCTTCACAGGTCAGTCTCTGTCGAGCGCCACCGATCGTGTAACCCTCTTCATAGAGTAGACCTCGAATCGCCCGCACCAACTCGACATCGCCGCGTTTATAATACCGACGATTACCACGGCGCTTAACGGGTTTGAGCTGTGGGAATTCCGCTTCCCAGTACCGAAGCACGTGCGGTTTTACAGCACACAAGCCACTCACTTCACCAATGGTGAAATAGCGTTTTCCGGGTATGGGCGGTAGCTCGTTGTTGTGCGTGGGCTCAAGCATCGTTCGGCATCTTCTCTACCCGCGCTTTGAGCTTTTGACCAGGCTTGAAGGTGACAACACGTCTTGCAGAAATAGGGATCTCTTCGCCTGTTTTTGGATTACGGCCCGGACGAGAGCCTTTATCCCGAAGATCGAAGTTACCAAAGCCCGAAAGCTTCACCTGCTCATTATTTTCCAGGCAGATTCGAATCTCTTCGAAGAACTGCTCCACCAGCTCTTTCGCCTCGCGCTTATTAAGACCCAACTCATCAAAGAGTTTCTCGGCCATTTCAGATTTCGTTAGTGCGGACATAGTGTTATCAGCTTCGCAGTTCGATACCCAGCTTTTCTCTCAGAGAATCAAGCACTTGGTCAACAGCACCCGAGACCTCTGTTTCGTCGAGAGTGCGACTTTGACCTTGGAATGTCAAACCGATCGCCAAACTCTTCTTCCCCTCGGCCAATCCGGCCCCTTCGTAAACGTCGAATAAATCAAGTTTCGTGAGCAATCCACCGGCAGTATCACGAATCAGGGTCATGACATCGCCCGACGCCACACCCTTGTCGACGACCAAGGCCAAGTCGCGACGCGTCTCCGGAAACTTCGATATGTCTTCGTACTCTGGCATTGCCAGCGCGGTCACTGCTGACTGTTCCATCTCTGCAACAACCGTACTGGCAGGCAACCCCAACAACTTCCCAACAGTGGGGTGAATCGTACCCATACGACCCACGGCATGACCGTCGACTAAAATAGCCGCGCTTTGGCCGTCGTGCAGCCCTGGGAACACACAAGCTTCAAACGAGAGTCGTTGTCCGAGGCTTCCCAGAAGCGCCTCAACACTGCCCTTGATGTCAAAAAAATCGGCCGCCTCTTTACCCGCCGACCAACCTTCAGCATCTCGCAAACCCGATGCCGCAAGCGCAATCATAGGGGTTTGCGCAATTTCGTCTCCCGGCAAAAATCGTAATCCCGTCTCGAAAAGACGAACACGGCTCTGCTGTCGACTCACATTATGCGCAATTGCTTTTAAAAGGCCCGGGATCAAACTAGTCCGCATGACGGCGAGGTCTGCCGAAATAGGGTTTTTTAGGTGGACGGGCGACGTTTGAGGATCAAAGGTCGCCTGCAACTGAGGTTCAACAAAACTGAAGGTCACTGCCTCGAAGTAGCCGCGAGCCACCAAGTCATTTTTCGCACTGCGAAGCGCACGACGCGTCTCTGGCACAGGCGTAGCAATGAGCTCACCGGTAAGGCGCTGAGCCGGTATGGCGTCGTAGCCAATAACGCGCGCCAACTCTTCGATCAGGTCGACCTCATGCCCCATGTCAAACCGCCAGCTTGGCGCAGTGCAAAGCCAACCCTGCTCTTGTGTGACGATCCAAAAACCCAAGCCCTGTAAAATACGTTCAACTTCAAAGCGCTCAATGCGCAGGCCTAGCAGCTTTTCAATCTGTTCCTCTCGAAGCAAAACCGCGTCATTGATCGGCAAGTCGCCATCAGACGAAACCTCAGTGACAGGGCCTGCTTCACCCCCTGCGGTCTCGATGAAGAGCCGTGTCGCCCTCTCCATCGCTTGCCGTTGCAGTTGGAAGTCAACGCCACGCTCGTACCGATGCGACGCGTCAGTGTGCAAGCCGTAGGATCGTGCGCGTCCGGCCATAAGCTCTGGCGTAAAAAAGGCGCTCTCCAAAAAGAGACTGGTTGTACTTTCGCTGACACCGCTGTCCTCACCACCCATAATTCCGGCCATCGCCAAGGGTTTCTCGTGGTCCGCGATGAGCAGTGTCCCGGGCTCGAGTGACTGTACTGTCCCGTCGAGCAGCGTCAATTGCTCGGCTTCACGGCACTCACGGACGACGATACCGCCACTGAGCTGGTCGAGGTCAAAGGCGTGTAATGGCTGACCCATTTCGAGCATGACGTAATTAGTAACGTCGACCACTGCGTCGATCGACCGCAATCCCGCGCGCTCCAACCGGTCTCGCATGTACTCAGGTGTGGGCCTGGATAAGTCCACACCTTTGATGACACGGCCTAAGTACCGGGGACACTTAGCAGGGGCGTCAATTGCTATGGGGAATTGATCATCAATCGTCGCCGCGAACGGCGCAATTTCGGGCTCTATCAAGGCCTCATCAAATGCCACAGCGACGTCACGAGCGACACCGCGCATGCTCAAGCAATCCGCTCGATTTGGTGTCAAACCTAACTCAAGAATTTTATCATCAAGGCGCAGATACTCGCGAATATCCGCGCCTATCGGTGCATCAGACCGAAGCTCCATCAGCCCGTCGTTATCCTCGGAGATCGTAAGCTCGGCACTGGCACAAAGCATGCCCTGAGACTCAACACCTCTTAGCTTTGCCTTTTTGATTTTAAAATTACCGGGAAGTACGGCGCCGACCTTAGCCAGTGGAGCTCGTAATCCGACGCGCGCGTTGGGTGCACCGCACACAATTTGAACATGCTCGTCACCCGCGTCAACGACACAAACGCGCAACTTGTCCGCATCAGGATGTTGCTCAGCGCTGATAATTTCAGCAACGACCACGCCGGAAAACGGTTCGGCAACAGTCGCTACACCGTCAACCTCGAGACCGATCATCGTTAACTTGTGGCTGAGGGCTTCTGTCGTCGCCTCAGGGTTGACCCAAGTGCGCAGCCACTGCTCTGAAATAATCATCGTACTAACTCACATAAACTGCGCGAGAAAGCGCAGATCATTATCAAAGTTCAGGCGAAGATCGCCAATCCCGTAACGCAGCATTGAGAGCCGCTCAACCCCCATCCCAAAGGCAAATCCGCGGTATTTATCAGGATCAATGCCACTCATCTGGAGAACCTTTGGGTTGACCATTCCGCAGCCCAAAACCTCAATCCAGCCCGTATGACTGCAAACGCGACAGCCCTCACCTGAACACTTTACACACTGAATATCGACCTCTGCCGACGGCTCGGTAAAAGGAAAATACGAGGGACGCAACCGCACTGCCAGGTCATCGCGCTCAAAGAACGCATGAAGAAACTCCTCCAACAGCCCTTTGAGGTGTCCAAAATGAGAGGTCTCGTCGATCAAAAGCCCTTCCACCTGATGAAACATCGGCGAGTGGGTCAGATCCGAGTCGCACCGATACACGCGACCGGGACAAATAATACGAATGGGCGGTGCTTGCGTTTCCATTGTGCGCACCTGAACACCTGATGTGTGTGTTCTCAATACCCGTGTCTCGTCAACATAGAACGTGTCGTGCATCGCACGAGCAGGGTGATGTGCAGGAATATTGAGCGCCTCGAAATTGTGGTAGTCGTCCTCAATCTCAGGGCCCTCCACCACGTCGAAACCCATCGACGAAAAGAAGGTTTCCATTCGTTGAATCGTTCTTGTAATGGGGTGTAATCCACCGGTCTCGGGATGTCGTCCGGGCAGCGTCACATCGATCGCTTCTGATGACAGCTGAACCGCGAGCGCCTCTGCATGCAACGTGTCCCGACGCAGATTCAGTTGCTCGGTCAGGACCTGTTTAATGGCGTTTATCTCGGCACCCGCTTTGGGTCGCTCTTCAGCAGAGAGCTGCCCTAGACTTTTAAGCAAGCCAGTGAGCGCACCCTTTTTGCCTAAGTAGCTGACGCGCAATTCTTCAAGGGCGGCAACGTCTGTCGCAGCGTCTATGGCGTTACTCGCCTCCGCTTTGATGTTCTCCAGTGACTGCATCTGTGCTCTACACTCCACTCATTCAAAAAAGGAGGCCGTAGCCCCCTTTCTATTATCGCTCCACATTACTGCCATCGGAAGTGCGAAGACGGTAATTAGGCCGCCAGTGCAGCTTTTGCGCGCTCAACCACTGCCGAGAATGCCAGCTTATCGTGAACAGCAAGATCAGCTAGGACACGGCGATCGAGGGTAATACCCGCGCGCTTAAGGCCGTTGATAAACTTGCTGTACGTTATGCCGTTAGCTCGAGACTGGGCGTTAATACGCGTAATCCAGAGCGCTCGAAACTGACGTTTGCGCTGACGACGGTCACGGTAGGCATACTGACCCGCTTTAGTAACCGCTTGCTTCGCTACTCGGAATACGCGCGAACGTGCACCGTAGTAACCCTTTGCTTGCTTTAAAATTTTCTTGTGTCGACGGTGAGCCGTGACACCACGCTTTACACGAGGCATGTCTTATCTCCTAACTGGTTAACGATTACTTGGCGCGCAACATACGATCCACGAGTACCACGTCGGACTTGTGAATCAGTGATGTGCCTCGAAGCTGACGCTTACGCTTTGTCGTCATTTTCGTCAGGATGTGGCTCTTGTAAGCGCTCTTGCGCTTGTAGCCACTGGCCGTCTTCTTAAACCGCTTAGCGGCACCACTGTGAATTTTTGCTTTTGGCATCTTAGATACTCCCGCTTAAGGCTCGTTACAGTTTCCTGCTCGAGCGATTCATCAATCGAGTCATAGGGCATTCACGGGCCACTATCCTCGTTTCTTCGGTGAGATCACCATCGTCAATTGACGACCTTCCATTTTTGGAAACTGTTCAACCGCACCTAACTCACTCAGGTCATTCTCAACACGCTTGAGAATTTCCATACCGAGTTCTTGGTGAGCCATTTCACGACCACGATAACGCAGCGTGACTTTAGCTTTATCACCGTTTTCCAGGAATCGGGTCAAATTACGCAGCTTGACCTGATAGTCACCTTCGTCCGTTCCCGGACGAAACTTCATTTCTTTAATCTGTATCCGCTTAGCGCGCTTCTTCTGCGCTGCCTTTTGCTTCTTCGACTCAAAAACGTGCTTGCCGTAATCCATGATCTTGCAAACAGGCGTCTCGCCCTCTGCCATCATGACCAAATCCATTCCGGCCGCGTCCGCTCTGCTCACTGCGTCCTCGTTGGACACAATGCCTACTTGAGTGCCATCGGCTTCAATCAAACGCACCATCGGTGCATCGATTTGTTCGTTTGTCAGAGCTTTCTTACTCTTGGTCTCGTTCTTAATACTCTTTCTCTCCAAACACGGGCTTCGGTGTTGCGTCTTAACAACCCCTTTAAAGACGCACTCACTACCCAAAATAGGGCGGCGATTTTATAGTGAAGTGCGCGCGATAACAAGGCTCAGTCAGTCAGTTTCGCCCTGTATTGATGATGGCTTATGCCACTTTATTACTATTAGACCGACGCGCAATTTCAGCGTGTAAGTGGACAGCGAGGTCTTCGACCTTCATAACGCCCAAATCTGCGCCGTGACGACCGCGCACAGCCACAGTACCCGCCTCACGCTCTTTTTCGCCTACAACCAGTACATAAGGGATCTTTGCAAGCTCGAGCTCCCTAATTTTAAACCCAACTTTTTCGTTTCGAAGATCGCAGGCCACTCGGAAACCTTGAGCCTTCAGTGAGGCGGCCACTTCACCCGCATAGGCCGTCTGCTTGTCCGTGATATTCACCACAACCGCCTGCTGGGGAGCCAGCCAAGCAGGAAAGTTACCTTCGAAGTGTTCGATCAGAATGCCGATAAAGCGCTCCAAAGAACCAAAGAGAGCGCGGTGCAACATCACGGGGCGCTTATCGCGGTTACCTTCCTCATCGACGTACGAAATATCAAATCGCTCAGGTAGATTCATGTCGACCTGCAGCGTGCCACATTGCCAGTCGCGACCAATCGCGTCGCGCAGAACAAACTCAAGCTTGGGTCCGTAAAACGCGCCTTCCCCGGGGTACAAGACATAATCAAGCCCCATCACCTCCAATGCGTTACTCAGAGCAGCTTCCAGCTTGTCCCATACTTCATCACTGCCGATCCGGTTTTCGGGTCGCGTGGACAATTTAATGACGACGTCTTCGAACCCAAAGTCCTTGTAGATATCGAGCACAAGCGCGACAACGTCAATGCACTCTTGCTCCATTTGCTGCTCGGTACAGTAAATGTGCGCGTCGTCTTGCGTAAAGTGACGGACCCGCATCAAACCGTGCAGCGCGCCTGACGGCTCGTAACGGTGTACCTTACCGAATTCCGCCATGCGCAGTGGCAAGTCGCGGTAACTCTTAAGACCCTGAGCAAACATCGATACAGACCCAGGACAGTTCATGGGCTTCAGCGCAAAAATACGCTCGTCCTCAGTTTGCGTAGAAAACATGTTCTCACGATAGTTGAACCAGTGCCCCGACGTTTCCCAAAGACTTCGGTCCATGACGTCTGGCGTATTGACCTCGACGTAGTCAGCGGCGTCTTGACGCGCACGCATGTATTCAAGTAACTCACGAAAGAGCGTCCACCCCTTCGGATGCCAAAATACCGAGCCCGGCGCATCGTCACTAAAATGGAATAGATCAAGTTTGCGCCCAATTTTACGATGGTCACGCTTTTCAGCTTCTGCAATACGATTGAGGTAGGCCTTAAGCTCCTTCGGTGTTGACCAAGCTGTTCCGTAAATACGCTGTAATTGCGTATTGTTCGAATCACCCCGCCAATATGCGCCAGCGACTTTCGTTAACTTAAACGCACCTAACTTCCCCGTACTCGGAACGTGAGGTCCTCGACAGAGATCCATCCAGTCGCCCTGCTGATACAGCGAAATTTCTTCGTCGGCGGGGAGATCTTCAATAATCTCCACCTTGTAGTGCTCGCCCATACCCTTGAACAGTGCAATAGCGTCTTCACGAGATGTCACTCGGCGCGTGACCAGCAGGTCGCTGGCGACCAGCTCTTTCATGCGCGCTTCTATCTTTTCAAGGTCTTCGAGGGTGAAGTTGTGGTCTGCCGCAAAGTCATAGTAGAACCCGTCGTCCACGGTCGGACCAATGGTGACTTGCGTTCCCGGGAACAGCTGCTGAACCGCTTGCGCCAACAGGTGCGCTGTCGAGTGTCGCAGAATCTCTAACGCCTGGTCATCACGACCCGTGATGATACGAAGCTCGGCGTCGCCTTCAATCTGAAAGCTTGCGTCAACCTCACGACCATTGACGACGCCTGCCAACGTGGCTTTCGCCAGTCCTGCGCCAATGTCTCCGGCGACATCGTAAACGGAAACGGGTTGATCAAATTGACGAGTGGAGCCATCGGGCAGAGTAATGAGGGGCATGGTGTCATCCTTTTCAGTGGCAACGCTTACGATGCGTTGCATGTTTGAGTACGCTAAAACGGAATCTAGCTCAGGGCCCGCATCATAACGCCTACCACCTCTTCGATAAACACTGTTTGCTAGCCTTATCCGCCGGCTTCGCTTAGAAATGCATTTGAAGGCGCCGTTGGGCTTGCTTCGTCTTGCTTGAACGGTGTGCTTGCTTCCTCTTGGAGCTGCCCAGTCGCCATCCGCAGGTTCACGTCGGCGTGATGCTGCTCGTCAGCTCTAACGCATTGAATCATGTCGCTCAGTCGCGCATCTGACGCAAGGCTGTAGTAATCAATGGCCAGCTGCGGTGCTGGTACGTCCTCGATTTCACCGCTTTCAATCATTTCCAAATACTGCGTGTAGCTGCTCACTGCCTCTTCTTCGAAGTAATGAATCATCTTGTGTGCCGTTTTTGGAAAAAAGACATAAAACACAAAATAGTAGTTCCAGAAAATGGCCTGTGCGGCAAGTATGAGCGCGCGCTCCAGCGCATTGGGCTTTGCAATATCAATAAAGAACATGAGGTGCATGCGCTCGTTTTCAGCTTCAGCTAACAGCTCCCGAATCGTGGGTCCATAGCCGGTCTTCATTTGCCTCAGACTTCGGAGATGAATCCACATCCCAGCCACCATTCCCGGTACGCCTGCGATAGTTTCAAGCACTACGGCTCTGTGGCCGTACCGCTTCGCAAAAAAGACATCCGCAAAAAAACGGAAAAACATGGTTTGTCCGCGTGCGAACTTATCAGACAAGTTCATTTCTAAACCCTCAATCCAGTCACTGCATTCGAAGAAAAAGCGCTGCGCGTTATTGCCGCCCTCAGCGGACACCATTATAACAAAAAATTATGCGTGTTAGTGAAACCAGCGGAATTTTGAATAAGCCAAGGGCAAGCGAAAGGTTTCGTAACTCATTACCGTCCTTGCGATCATCGACCCAAGGTCCAAGTCAATGTAACTTGGCCTATAGAAAGACAACAACATTCCCACAGGCAGCGCTATGTCACACATCAATCTTATTCGCATTCTCGTTCTAGCAAGCATTGCGATCCTCGGCGCGGCCGCTGTTGTAACGCCCATGCCGGAAGGGCCAGCCACGTGGGGAAACACGCTGGTCGGGGCCGCATCGCTGGCGTATTTGCTGAGCTTAGTCTTGTTATTCTTCAACGTGAAAATGGCGTCATGGCTGTTTTTACCCAGCATTGTCATCTCGTTGCTCGGTATGCCTTATGCGAGTTATCCGGTGGGGGCACTCAATGCGGCGTACGACCTCACTATGTATTTGTCAGGATTTTTTAACGGCGCGATTGCATTACTGATTTATCGACCGAGTAACACGGAGTGACGTTGCGTCGCGCTCTCGTCCTAGGGGTCGTTCCACAACGCCAGCATGACGCCAACGACAATCAAGCCGCCAACCGGCGACAAAACGAGTGGCCACTCGTAGTGCCACAATAGTCCTGCGGACGCGAACGTTGCGAAAAAAAGGGCTCAACGACCATTAATATGCTCGATGCGACCGCAGTGACACTATCGGCGACAAGTTTAATGATTGCCGGTAGAAGGACGCGCCCTGGATTCTTTTTTACTTCACCATTCCCACGGCGTTCCCGCCAGGGCTTAGAGCTGGACGACTTCCACTCTACGGTTTAGTTGGCGGCCCCGCTCGGTGAGATTTGACGAGAGCGGCTCGCTGTCACCGCGGGCAGCGACCACCAGACGATCACTGTCAATACCCTGACCCTTCAGGTAATCGGCAACTTGCTCAGCTCGACGCTCTGAAAGCTGCAGGTTGTACTCACTGGTTCCAAGGGAACAGGTGTGGCCCGTAATCAACACACTGACTTCTGGGAACGCCTCTAAAAACGTCACCACTGTGGACAACGTCTCATCTGCACCGGGTAAAAGCGCTGACTGATTCAGCTCAAAGTCGAGAGTGCGACTGTCAAATACAAAACTTCGTGTAGGCGCCTCCGCAACAGGTATGGGTTTGGACACGAGCACTGGGGGACGATTTTCCAAGGGCTGAGACAAGCTGCCGGACACAGTGACCGTCAGCACCTCAGGTGATGCTGTCACCTCGGGCTCGTCACACAGCACAAGCGCTGCGGCAGCACCAACGCCACCCGCACCGATGACTTGAGCCGCTGTGCCCGCAACCACTCGGATCGCCGATCCCGAATCATTAAATCCCTGCAAACACTGCATGTACCGCTCATCGGTGGTCGCCGTACACGCCGACAAACTCAATGACACTGCAATGACAGCCAGCCCTTTCCTCATACTACCCCCATTAGAATTTGCTAAATTGGACTGAATATACTCAGGCACCCATGAATGCGATTTGCTTCAATTCCGCGATCTGATCTCTCACCGCTGCGGCCTCTTCAAACTCGAGATTCTTCGCGTGCGCCGCCATGTTATTTTCCAGTTCGGCCAATTTACGCGACAATGCCGCCGGAGTCATGCTCATCACGTCCTGTGTGAAGGCAAGTCGATCGTTTGCAACCTTTGCCTCACGCGCACTTCGCGCTTTGGTCGGCATGCGGCGCGCGCCCTCAAGAATGTCTTGAACAGACTTTTCTATGCCTTTTGGCACTACGCCGTGCTTCTCGTTAAAGGCCAACTGCGCATCACGTCGACGCTGCGTCTCACCGATGGCACGCTCCATGGAACCCGTCATTTTGTCGGCGTATAAAATAGCGCGCCCGTTCAAGTGTCGTGCCGCACGACCAATGGTCTGAATTAAAGACTTGTCGCTGCGCAGAAATCCTTCTTTGTCGGCGTCAAGAATCGTAACCAAAGACACCTCCGGCATATCCAATCCCTCGCGAAGGAGGTTAATACCTACAAGCACGTCAAACTGGCCCAGCCGCAGATCTCGAATAATCTCTACGCGCTCCACGGTGTCAATGTCAGAGTGGAGGTATCGGACTTTCACGTCATGCTCACTGAGATACTCAGTCAGGTCCTCAGACATCCGTTTTGTCAGCGTTGTTACCAGCACACGATCGCCCTTAGCCGTTGTCTCTCTGATCTCCGCAAGTAAGTCATCGACTTGCGTTCTAGCAGGACGAATTTCAATCACTGGATCCACGAGACCGGTCGGCCGAACAAGTTGCTCAACGGTTGCGCCCGCGTGCTCACCCTCGTAGCGACCCGGCGTTGCGGAAACAAAAATGGCTTGTGGGCTCATCGATTCCCACTCTTCAAACTTCATCGGTCGGTTATCGAGCGCTGAGGGCAACCGGAAACCGTATTCAACCAAGGTCTCTTTGCGCGATCGATCCCCCTTGTACATGGCACCAATTTGCGGGACCGTGACGTGCGATTCGTCAATCACCATGAGCGCATTATCCGGTAGATACTCAAATAAGGTCGGCGGGGGTTCTCCGGGCGCGCGACCTGAGAGGTAGCGTGAGTAGTTCTCAATTCCTTGGCAGTAACCCAGCTCTCGAATCATCTCAATATCGTAACGTGTGCGCTGTGTCAGCCGCTGAGCCTCGAGCAACTTATCGGACTCCTTAAGCTGCTTCACTCTAAGCTCGAGCTCTTCTTCTATGGCACCGACTGCACCCAGCATCGTATCCCGCGAAGCTACGTAGTGTGTCTTGGGGAAAATGGTGATGCGCGGCAACTTTTCCGCAACTGCCCCCGTCAGAGGATCGAAACTACAAATATTCTCGATCTCTTCATCAAACAACTCCACACGAAGCGCCAGCGCGTCTGAATCTGCCGGAAAAACATCAATGACATCGCCACGAACTCTGTAGGTGCCGCGCTTAAAGTCGATATCGTTACGCGTGTACTGAAGCTCCGCGAGCTGCCGTAGGATGCCGCGTTGGTCGATAATCTCCCCCCGCGAAAGGTGCATAATCATTTTAAAGTAAGACTGTGGATCACCCAGTCCGTAGATCGATGAAACTGTTGACACCACCAGGCAGTCGGGCCGTTCAAGAAGCGCTTTAGTGGCCGATAGACGCATTTGTTCGATGTGGTCGTTTACCTGTGCGTCTTTTTCAATAAACGTGTCTGACGATGGTACGTACGCCTCTGGCTGATAGTAGTCGTAGTAGGACACAAAATATTCGACCGCGTTATTTGGGAAAAACTCTTTGAATTCACCGTATAACTGCGCCGCCAACGTTTTATTGTGCGCCATAACAATCGTCGGGCGCTGAAGCTGCTGAACGACATTGGCCATGGTGAATGTCTTACCACTGCCCGTCACACCTAAGAGCGTTTGTGAGGCAAGGCCTGCGCCAATACCCTTCACCAATTGTTCAATCGCCTTAGGCTGATCTCCCGCTGGCTGATAATTTGATTGAAGATCGAAATGCTTCGCCACTACTTTCTGCGTCCAAGACTACGGACCGGGTAGCTTAACGGAATTATCTCACCAACTCGCAGTCTCTCTTCTTCTTGACGCAAGAAAATACGGACGTGTATAGTCCGCGTCTTCTGAAGAGACTATTCCGCCTTAGCTCAGTTGGTAGAGCAATTGACTGTTAATCAATGGGTCGCTGGTTCGAGCCCAGCAGGCGGAGCCATTCAGAAATATATTAAAGGGTTGCAGAGATGCGGCCCTTTTTTATTGGCCGATCATTATGCTCGACCAGAGCCAAGCAATCGCCCCCCACCCCCTCATGAGACCCCACCGTGAATAGAATCAAGAAGTTAAAGAACGACGCCTACAGCTTTGAAGAGCTGGATACCCTTCAGAAGAACGCGACCAAACTGGGCGATACAGAGACTCTGGGCCTGATTGAAGTTAGCCGCGCTTCAAAGACTGCCAAGGGCGAAAAGCCTAAGAGTAAAGTTGATGAAAATGGGAAGCCGTTGACTAAGAGGGCTCGGCGGGAAGAGAGAGCTAGGCGTCAGGAGCTCAATCAGTGAGTTATCAAAGGGTTGCAGAGATGCAGCCCTTTTTTATTGCCTGCTCGTAATGCTCGAGCAGCCGGTGTCCCGCTGGCAAGCTACTTTTGCCAGACAATACGTCAACTCGACACAGAATAAACAGGACACTGACTCGTCAAGCCTACCGAACAACGGTTGCCATTTGACTCGGTTACGACAACCACATTCTTCGGCAAAAACGTGCGTTTAAATATTCACCCGGCTTGTCGTTAAAA
This sequence comes from Halieaceae bacterium, assembly GCA_018666295.1. Classification (GTDB taxonomy): domain Bacteria; phylum Pseudomonadota; class Gammaproteobacteria; order Pseudomonadales; family Halieaceae; genus Luminiphilus. The sequence goes on along the minus strand of JABIZW010000122.1, from coordinate 7,554 downwards.
GACAGCGACACGCTGCCTTTTTTTCGCCTTAATTTAGCGCGCTTTGCCATCCCACCGACAGTCTAGGCGACCTTGGCCTAAAGACTCACACGATTCGGCGAGCGCTCTTATTTACTGCTGACTTTTCAAACGCCGAACGCGTACCGCCCGCCCTTTGACTTTACCGTCGGCAAGATAATTCATCGCCTGGCGAAGTGCTGATCGTTCTATGGCAACGCAACTGCTGTTATCGGAGATCGAAATCTTGCCAATCTGTCCGCCCGCCAGGCCCGCGTCGCCTGTGAGTACTCCCAATAGATCTCCCGGACGGATCTTTTGTTTTCTTCCAGCATCAAATTGCAAGGTCACCATGCTGCCCTGTAGCTGATAATTGGGATCTCTATCGAGCGACGAAAGCACATCACAAATGCAGTTAGTTTTTAAATATTCCTCTATCACTCTCATGCGCGGCGCCTCAGGGGGCGTCACCAAACTGTAGGCCTTACCCGATTCGCCGGCTCTGCCTGTACGACCAATGCGATGGACGTAGGTATCGGCGTCGCGGGGTAACTCATAGTTAACGACCATCGCCAATAGCGGAATATCTAAGCCCCGAGCCGCCACATCGCTGGCCACTAAAACGGGGCAGGAGTCATTGGCAAATTGCAGTAAGACCTGGTCTCGCTCTCGTTGGTCGAGGTCACCGTGAATCGCGGCCGCCTCTATATCGTGTTGACGAAGAAAGCGGGCGACCTCGGCACATTGCTGTTTGGTGTTGCAAAACACCATCGCGTTCCGCGGGCGATGATGTTCGAACAACGCGAGCAACCCAAGATCACGCTCATGCTTTTTAACCTCATAGAACAGTTGCTCAACAACCGCCTTCTCACTGCTCACTGGCGCTTCGACACTAATCTGTGTCGGATTTTTTTGTATTGTGCGGCTGATCTTTTTGATGTCTTCTGGAAATGTAGCCGATAACAAAAGCGTTTGCCGGTCCTTTGGCAGGCGTGCAGTGATGTCCGCCATGACCTCGGCGAACCCCATATCGAGCATACGATCAGCCTCATCGAGAACAAAGGTCGTGACGCCTTTGAGCTCAAGGGTACCTCGCGTTAAGTGGTCTTGAATCCGTCCCGGCGTCCCCACCACAATGTGTGCCCCGTGTTGCAGTGAATCACGCTGAGGCCCAAAGGGTTTACCGCCGCACAGCATGACAGTTTTTACATTGGACATTCGACTGGCCAGCTGTCTAATCGCCTTGCCCACTTGCTCAGCGAGTTCGCGCGTGGGGCACATCACCAGTGCTTGCACGCCAAAAAATCGTGGGTTCAAGTGATGGAGCAGCCCAATGGCAAAGGCGGCGGTTTTGCCGCTGCCCGTGGCCGCCTGAATAATGACGTCTCGACGCTGTAAAATGGCCGGAAGGCTTTGTGCCTGCACAGGAGTCATCGCCGAGTAACCTAAACCCGTCAGAGCGTCGAGTTGAGCGGGATTGAGTTCTAGTGAAGAAAACAGTGAAGATGTCATGGCGTGTCGCAGCAACGTTAAAGCGCGGACCATAACAGACTGTTGGCGACTTCGGGGGTTTGCCGCAGCAAGATGCGAAGCAATACCGTCAACGCGCTTTATTGTCGCAACGTAGGATCCACAGCACGATGCAGGTGGCATGCGACCACGTGCGGAATCACATTGCATGTAACCTTTACTTCCCCCTATTTTCTGGTAAGTTTGCGTTACATTAAAACACCGGCAGGTAATGCATCATGGCTGACCTCATACCTATTTTAGGAATACTCTGTGGGATCATTATCCCGCTGGCCGCGTTCTACTGGCAGTACTTGGAAGGCAAAGAAAAGCGCGAGCTCGTCGTTGAGATTGCCAAACACAATGACGATCCGATAAAAATATCAGAACTCATGGCTCTGCTTGAGGAACCAAAACAAGAACCCGTTGATTATCGCCGAGGTGGGGTCATCACCTTGTGCGTTGGTATTGGTGTCTATCTTCTTGGAAAGCAGGCATTTGGAAGCCTTTTTATTGGGATAGGTCTTTTGGTGGCTGCCATCGGCCTAGGGATTTTAATCGCAGGGTATCTATATCCCAAAACAAGCCAGGAGCTTACGAACGCGGTCGACGAGTTTGAAAAGCGTTGACACACTCATGATTAGTCGAGCCCACGCAATAGACAGACACAGCACCGTTCAACTCACTAAAATGCTGATTGCACCAAGAAATTTAAGCACGCCCAACGCGCAAATACGGGCGGGCTAGTGCATGGGACGACACCACGCGAAACTCCTTAACAACCTCGAGCGACTAAGAATACAAGCGGGACTTACCCAGCAAGTGCTATCAATCGAAGCCGGAGTATCTCGCAAAAGTATCAATGCTATTGAAAACGGAATCTACGTGCCCTCGACTGTACTCGCTCTTAAAATAGCCAGAACACTGGATTGCGCAGTAGAAGACCTCTTCAAGCTACCTTAACGACTATCTTCCTGACACCATCAGTACAAGACCTCAGCCAACTTCGAGTAATGCCGTCCAGCGACGGCCCAGTGGACCGAGAGCAAGATCACGCCACAATCGCCATGAGCGTTCTCGTAAGTTGGTTGGACGTGCGATAAAGGTCTTTTAGTTTGTGCATACGGTTACCGACAAATGCATAACCCAACGCATTTTTGGGGTCACCAAAGGCCACGCTCCCGCCAACGCCACAGTGACCAAAAATACGTCGCGGATGCGCCGTGCCGCCAAAAGTCGTAATTCCCAACCCTAAATCGTAGCCGACACCAAAGTGAATTGGCGCGCCAAAAATCACCGTATCGGGTCCTTTGGACAGAGGCGTCAGCGCGAGCTCAAGCGTGCTTGGCGAAAATATCTTGCGTCCTTTACGCTCACCGCCCGCACTCAAAATACCAAACAACGCCGCCAACGACGCGGCCGTCCCATGCCCATTTGCTGAAGGGATTTCCGCTTCACGCCACTCCTGACTGTTCATGTCACCAGAGCTCTCCGACTTGGTAGCAAAGGCAACCTTGGTATCGCCCATTCGCAGATAGGACTTGAGCTCTCGAAGCCGACTCGGCAGTAAGAAGTCGGGGGTCAGTGCAATTGCCGTCATAGCCCAGGGTGTCGGCTGAGGATCCACCAAGATATCGGCACACCGCGCGATGGCAGCTGCATCCAAACCAATTCTAAAATCCAGCCCGAAGGGCTCCGCAATTTCCTCTTTGAAATACTGCCCCACACTTCGACCATCAACCCGACGAACAAGTTCTCCAACCAGCCAGCCAAAGGTGAGGGCGTGATAGCCCTGCGTCGTGCCAGGCTCACGAAACGGTGCCTGATTGGCCAATACAGACACCCACGAATCCCAGTCGCGATAGTCCAAGGACGGCATCGAACCCTGAAAGCCGTGCATGGCCGCACGATGACACAAGAAATCGCTGACCTTGGTATTTTCCTTGCCGTTACAAGCATAATCAGGCCAGTACTCGCCCACATTAGCCGTCAGGTCTATTTTGCCGTGCTCAATCAATCTCAGAATGCAGGTCGCAGTAATGGCTTTGGTCGTTGAAAACACATTGATAATGGTGTCCTCCAGCCAAGGGTCTGTGCGCTCGATATCCTTATAACCACCCCAAAGATTAACCACCATCTCACCTTGGTACTCGATGGCTACCGATGCCCCGGTCTCGAACCCAGACTCAAGTCCCGCGCTAAATTGTCGCTCTATTTCAATAAACCCGGGATCGCAAAAACCGGACACTAATTCACTTCTCATTTGACACAACCTTTTCCACTTTGCTGCATGGGATTAACGCCCTGTTAACTTCGCGGGACGTTTGTCGATAAATGCTGAGATCGACTCTCGAAAGTCCTCACTGCGCGCCGCTAAAATCCACTGATCATGATCCATGTGCATCACAGACTCACTCAGGGCCAACGCGTACTGATTGACGCTTCGTTTTATCATCTGGACGGCAACGGGCGGTAAGTCGGCGTAGCGCTTTGCCCACGCCATTGCCGTCGCGAACAAGTCTTCCTCGGCACATTGCTCATCAATTAGTCCCCACGTTTCCAGTCGATCCACTGAATACAGCGTCCCTGACATGATCATTTGCTTCGCGCGCGACAAGCCGACAAGCTCGACGAACAGTGGCAGGGCGTTCCACATTAAATTCATGCCCACCTTTACCTCACCCAACCCTATGCGCGCACCAGCCGCTGCGATACGGAAATCGCATGCTGCCGCGATACAAGCCCCACCACCTGTAGCAATGCCTTGCAATGCACACACGGTTGGCTGATGAATTTCCCTGATACTGTTGAGCAACTTGCGTCCCAGCTCGGCGTCTCTTCGTGCGCGCAGTAGAGACCCGTCCGACTCCATTCCCTGCACTTCCTTTAAGTCAGCACCCACTGAAAAGTCCGCTCCCGCGGCCGCAATCACAACGGCTCTTACGTCATCACGATCGGACACGTCGGAAGCCACTTGCATGAACGATTTCATTGTCTTGCGATCAAGAGCATTGCGCAGATGCGGTCGATCCAGTGTGATCGTCGCAATCGCACCCGCCACGTTAAGGTGCACGGTTTCCTCGGGGTTACTTGAGTTCATGTCAGCCTCTACACTGATGGAGTACGGATCTAATATGCCAGACCGGATGGGGAAAGGCAGTTGATATCGCACGATCACGACATCAAGAACGTCCTTATCCCGTCGCGAACTGCGCTCACGTCAATCTCCGGCTCATCGTGGAGACTTGCGCATAAATTCATCATCTTGGGTGGCGTACTAAGTGCATTATTGAAGACGTTAATGGTCGCAGGATCACCACTCAAAAGTGCCTGCATGAGCAAAGGGCTCATGGCACCTGCGGCAGGTTCAAGCTCAAAATCGGCGAATGTATGAAGTGCCTTGATCAGCTTTGGCCCGACCATTTGAGGCGCAATGTGAGCAGGATCAACGCGACGAATCAACGACTGCGTAGTGTGTATTAAAAAATCGAGAACGGGTGATGCTTGTGAAAAGATCATAAAGGCATTGTGTGGCTGCCTGCGCACCTCAAGTGCTCCCGCCTTATTGCATTGCAACCAAAACTCTTCACCAAAGCGCGAATGCAAAGGAATTTCAGGTCGCCAATACGCGTCGACAACGAGCGTGTCGGCATCGCACCAAATAACCGAATCAACGCCCTCTGCAAGCAGCGTCTTAATGTGAAGAAGCCGCGCTAAATCAGCAAGAATGGGGCCCCTGCCACCGAGTTTACTCTGATACCAATCGGGTAAAACATCAAAAAATCGATCGTCAAAATAGACGTAATCAGCACCTATTGCACTCGCCCACTCGCTGACACTGTCGATACATTCGGAGACCCACTCGGGTTTGTCGCTCGGCGCAGACTGTAAGACAACCTTCCTCACGTCACCGCTACTCAGTTTTAAAGCGCGACCCTTGTGGCGGTGGCGGATTCGCACCACCCGCAAAACATTGTGCACTTTGCATCCAACGTCTCGCGCACTCGCCCACCACAGTTAAGTGTGTATCAGCAATGTTTCGCGTTTGAGTCACTACCTGTGCAAACTCGACCGCTTCGCCCCGAATCACACTCCCATCTTGCGGCTCACCGTACGTCCAAAGCGCCCCACTGGGGGACGTCAGCTCAACAAGCGGCATCGGGCCGGGTGGCGTCTCACCTCGCACTTTGAAGGTCCAGCCATAGGTGTTGATGCCCAACACCACAATATTTCTTATTCGGTCACGCTCCTCACGCGCCACGCCAAGGATATCAAACACCTCCTGCCCATGTGCCCAGGTCTCCATTTGGCGTGCTGAAATAGCGGAGCGCGCGCTCATACTCGGGCCCGCCCATGGAACTCGCACACTGGGATCGAGGGCACGATAAGCATCGGCAGTCTCATCGACAAGCGCAGACCAGGCTTCCCGCAGTGCATAACCGCTCAAGCCTTGTAGATACTGGTGCTCATACTCAGGAAGCGACCCACCCTTTGTCATGTGCACGCCGACGCCCTCAAAAAAAGCGCCAAAGGCCTCTTCGCCTTCTGTGGCCACCATGACCGCTTTATTCCAAAAATGAAGGTGTCGTAAGACATCATTAATCGTCCAAGACTTAAACTGGGTTACCGACTCAAAAGCGGCTTCGTCAACATCATTAATCAGCGCCTTTAGGGCCAGGCTTTCTTCGTGAAAATCGTTGGCTTGCTGCATTACGTTCTACTCCGTCAAATAGCGGTTACTGATGCTTCACAGCACCTGGGTGCGCCTCTACTGCGCTCCACATGATCGTTAGGGTCGCCCAGTAATTACTCATCCAGCTCAATCAGCATAATAAGGTCACCAGCACCGATCTGCTTCCCTGCGCGAGCGGAGACCTCGACAACCGTGCCGTCGCCAGGCGCCGTAATCTCATGCTGCATTTTCATCGCCTCTAACACTGCAATTCGCTGTCCCTTGACCACAGCGGCTCCCGCGCCGACTTCAATGGACAGTAGCTGACCGTGCATGGGCGCTGAGATCGCTCCACCGCCGGCGGCATCTTCAGCCTCAGGCGGGATCCGAGTACTGTCTGCCAATGCGAATGACCGGTCCCTCGAGGCCAAGTAAATCGTCGCGGGAGACTCGGCACAGTAATGATAATGTTCTGCCAGTCCATCGATCTCAACGGTGAGATCGCACTCGTTTATATCGACAATCACCACTTGGTGAGTCTCGTGCCCGACTGCAACCTCATAATCGCCAACATCGAGCGGGACGAGCGACACGTCAACGTCCTCCTCACTCACCTGGTAGCGGCGCGTATCTGTCACTCTGCCCATTGACGTCCAATCTAAAAGTTCCTCGTTGACCGACGCCGATTGACTGTGGTGGTTTTCCATTGCCAGTACGTGCTGAGTGGCTGCCGCCACCGCAAAGTCTGTTGTGCTGACAGGTCTCGGAGAATACGCATCACCATAGTTATCGCCGATAAAGGCCGTTGTTGCCTCGCCTGAAACAAATTGATCCTGACCTAACACGTCGATTAAAAAGTCTCGGTTATTTTCGGGGCCAAATAAGGCCGTCTCGCGCAGTGCGCTGACCATCTTCAGCCGAGCATCCTCGCGGGTCTCTCCATAAGTAATCACTTTAGCGATCATCGCGTCGTAAAATGGCGTCACTTCATCACCCGTCTCCACGCCTGAATCGACGCGGATGCCCGCGCCCTCGGGCACAGAAAACAACTTGATGTCGCCCGTGCTGGGCAAAAAGCCGACGGTGGGATCCTCAGCGTAAAGACGCACTTCAATGGCGTGCCCAAACAGTTCAATATCGTCCTGCTCTGCCGGCAGTGTTTCGCCCCGTGCCACGCGAATCTGCCACTCGACCAGATCATAGCCTGTGACCATTTCGGTCACTGGATGCTCGACCTGAAGGCGCGTATTCATCTCAAGAAAATAGAATTCACCCGCCTCATCAAGCAGAAACTCAACCGTTCCCGCACCCACATAATCAACAGCCTTGGCAGCCTCGACCGCTGCCTGCCCCATGGCCATTCGCAACTCGGGCGT
>JABIZW010000204.1 GCA_018666295.1 Halieaceae bacterium | reverse complement strand
TCGCGGTAAACGTACTCAAAGCTTTCGTGTGACAGCGGTGAGCCGGTTGACAAAATAGTGTTCAAACTCGAAAGATGGTGTGTTTCTCGCGGCTTTACGCCGGTCTTCTCGAGGCTCGAGATAAACTTGGCGCTGGTACCAAAGATAGTGATGGCCTCAGCGTCGATGACATCTAAGAGCAACTGACCATCACTCGCAAAGGGCGACCCGTCGTAGAGCACAAGCGTTGCGCCGCTTGCAAGGCCTGACACCAACCAGTTCCACATCATCCAGCCACAGGTGGTGAAGTAAAAAAGTCGATCGTCAGACGTCACATCACAGTGCAACTGGTGCTCTTTGAGGTGCTGAAGCAGCGTCCCACCGGCACCGTGAACAATGCATTTGGGAACTCCGGTGGTTCCCGAGGAGTACATAATGTAGAGGGGGTGGTTAAACGGCAGCTGAGCAAACTCAATCTCGACAGTCTCTGCAAAATCGCCCAGCCACTGGCTGTAGTGCACGGCTTTTTTGATCCCTGAGATGTCTGCCTTTTGGGCCATTAGCTCAACGACGACGACGTGTTCCAGGCTCTCTATCTCCTCGGCAAGCTGGCGAACCTTTGCAAGCGAGTCATGCGATTTTTCATTATAGTAGTAACCGTCGGCGGCAAAGAGCACCTTAGGCTTCACTTGGCCAAAACGATCCATCACACCCTGAAAACCAAAGTCTGGTGAGCAGGAAGTCCACACCGCCCCAAGGCTGGTCGCTGCCAGCATCGCAACCACCGTCTCGGTCACGTTCGGCATAAAGCCGGCAACGCGATCACCGGCCACAACCCCCCGCGACTTAAGCGCTGCACTGAGCGCGGCCACCTGTGCATAAAGCCCGTCAAAGGAGACCTCATTGCGCTCACCGTTTTCGAGTAACGAGACAATAGCGGTGCTGTCGCCGCGACGCCTCAGAAGATTTTCTGCAAAGTTCAGTCGCGCGTCAGGAAACCACGAGGCACCGGGCATTTGGTCAAGGTCTGTGACGACCACCTCACTCGACTGACTCGATATGACGTCGCAGTAATCCCAAATCGAATGCCAGAAGTCCTCGGTAGCCGTGATGGACCACTGATGCAGCGCCTGATAGTCAGAGACCTCGGCGTCGGGAAAACGTGCGTTAAGGAACGATGCAAACTGCGTGAGTTGCGAGCGGGCGATCCGTTCTGGACTGGGCTGCCAAAGTGGTTGCTCAGTCGCGCCCATTAGTCACTCAGCTTGCGACGGTTGACCTCGTTAAGAAAGGCGCCCGCTGCCGCATCTTCTCGCCGAAGGGCCTTTAGCAGCGCCACCAAGTTACGGTCGCGTTCGTTCTCCAACTGCATCACCGTTCGACCGGCTGCCTGCTCGTCGGACTGTTCGACAATACGATCGATCAGCGCATCATCAAGGTCTGGCACGTCCATCAGCTTGGTCCACGGCCACTCAAGGCAGGGCCCAAACTGCTCAAGAAAGTGTTTCATGCCCGCCTGACCACCCGCAACGCGATAGGTCTCAAACAGCCCCTTCTGAGCCCAGCGAAGACCGAAACTGTGCGTGATGATGTCGTCAATCTGCCCCGTCGTTGCTACCCCGTCTTTGATCAGCCACAGGGCCTCGCGCCATAGGGCTTCCAGTAGTCGGTCCCCAACGTGTGCAGGCACTTCGGCACCCAGCACAATCGGTTTCATCGACACCGACTCCAAGACGTCACTCGCTCGCTGAATAAGATCAGGGGATACCTTGGGGGATGCAACCACCTCAACGAGCGGCAGTAAATAAACAGGATTGTAGGGATGCGAGACGATAATTTGCTCCGGTCTCAGCGCGCCTTCTTGAAGCTCAGTCGGCATAAAACCTGACGTTGATGACGCCACAATGGCGTCGGCATCGCAGGCTTCCTGAATAGACCGAAATACGGCCTGCTTAATCTCGATGCGCTCAGGGGTCGACTCCTGAATATACACCGCGCCTGCTACAGCATCGGCGGTAGAATCAGCGATGATCAGGCTACCCTCTTTGGGTGCTGCATCAGACAACGCCGGCATCGCTTCACGACCGCGCTCAATCACGGCCTGCAACACACGCTCGGCATCCGCACTGGGGTCAAAAAAGCGAACATCCCAACCGTTTAATAAAAATCGTGTCGCCCACCCTGAGCCGATGACACCGCCACCAATAATCGCCGCTGTCGGCATTAAACAGGATCTCGCTTCACTAAGTTAAGCTCCGCGCGCACCTCGGCAGGCGTCATAATCTCAACACCCATCGCTGTGACAATGCCCGCGGCTTTCTCCACCAGCTCCGCGTTGCTTGCAAGACGGCCGCGCTCGAGCCACAGATTATCTTCCAAGCCCACGCGGACATTACCGCCAGACAACACCGCCGCTGCAACAAAAGCCATTTGGTGTTTACCAATGCTGAAGGCGGAGTGCACCCAGTCACTCGGGACGTTATTGACCATCGCCATAAAGGTATTCATGTCATCGGGCGCACCCCACGGCACACCCATGCACAACTGGACCATGACAGGGTCGCGAATAATGCCCTCTTCAACCAACTGCTTAGCAAACCATAAATGACCCGTATCGAACGCCTCGATTTCAATCTGAATCCCCAAATCGGTCATGCGCTGCGCCATGTCTCGCAGCATCCCGGGGGTATTGGTCATGACATAGTCGGCCTCGGCAAAGTTCATTGTGCCGCAGTCGAGTGTCGCAATTTCAGGACGACACGCTTGCAGGTGAGCCACTCGCTCTTCACCGGACACCATGTCCGTTCCGGCGGCTTGCAAAGGGAGCGGTGCATCGGGGGGGCCGAACACCAAGTCGCCACCCATACCGGCCGTCAGATTGATCACAACGTCGGTATCACTGGCCCGTATGCGCTCCACAACTTCACGGTAAAGATGAACATCGCGCACAGGCGCTCCCGTCTCGGGGTCTCGCACGTGACAATGAACCACCGCGGCGCCCGCCTTTGCCGCATCGATCGCGGCGTTGGCGATTTGCTCAGGACTGCGAGGCACTTTGTCACTGCGGTCTTGCGTACTGCCCGAACCGGTAAGGGCCGCTGTAATGAAAGTCTTCTTACGCATGGCTAATGGCATAGACACATCCCCTGTTTGCTTTTAGTTATTGTGCGTGTAACCCGGCCACTCTGTTGAGCGCACGGCTTCGCGACATAATCTCATCACGATCAATATAAACACCCTGCAAGTGTCGCTTACCAGAGCCAGTGAATGCATCGCGCCCGTGCAGTATTCGTCGGTTATCAAAACACATGATGTCGCCTGCGGTCAGCCGAAACTTCAGTTC
>JABIZW010000116.1 GCA_018666295.1 Halieaceae bacterium | reverse complement strand
TGCCTTGTTTATGAGTGACGGCATTGCCTCAGCAACCGTCGTATTTGAGCCACTGCCCGAGGGCTTGGCGCCCGGGGAGGGTGCTGTTCGGCAGGGAGCGACCATTAGCTACTCCCGCGGCAGCGTTGTGGCGGGCAATCAGGTTCTGATTACCGTCATTGGCGAGATTCCATTGCCCGCAGCCCGGTTAATTGCGGAGGCCGTAAGGGTGGCGCCTAGCGGTGGGTCGCAGTGAATATTTTCGAGGAGGGCCGTATTGTTGCACTCGAAGCAGACGGTGCTTGGGTCGAGACGATGCGAAGCTCTGCCTGTGGTTCTTGCGCTGCACGCTCTGGGTGCGGCCACCGAACATTGGCAGGCGCATTGACCCGCGATAAAGGACTTGTCCGCGCGAGAGGTTCCCGCGCATTGAATGCCGGAGAATGTGCAATTAATGACAAGGTTGAAATTTCGATCCCGCGCGCCACTTTGGCGCAGGGAGCGTTACTGTTGTACGGCGGTCCGCTTGCTGTCGGTACGTTGCTTGCTTTTTTTGCGGGCACGGGCAGTGACCTTCTGGCGGCCGTGAGTTTCTTTGCAGGCTTGGGTTTGGCGTTTGGCGCCCTGCGTTGGTTGACATCCATGGGGCTGTTCGGAAGTGTCGAGCCCCAGCTCGAGCGCATTGTGGAGCGTTTCACTGAAACGTCGCCGATCATTGTCACTGCGGCGCACGCGGCAGAGCACTAAAGACTCGGTACAGCCCTAGTTCTGGGCCCCGCCACGACACGAATACAGCACATACACTGAGGATTAGATAAATGATCATAAGAGTTACCCTTGGCTTAATCCTTATCGCAGCAAGCCAGATTGCCAGCGCCTCTCTCCCCGATTTTGCAACAATCGTTGAAGAAACATCGCCCGCAGTCGTTAAGATTATTGCTCAAGCGAAGGCGCCTTCAGTTGCGGATCGTGAGCAGCTCGAAGAGCTAGAACAATTGCCCGACGCGTTACGACGATTTTTCCAAGATCGTGAACCTCAGATGCCTAGAGCGGGTGGAACAGGTTCTGGTTTTATCATTTCAAAGGAGGGCTACATTGTGACTAATCACCACGTTGTGGCGCAGGCAGATGAAGTGATCGTAAGGTTGTCGGATCGTCGTGAGTTCGATGCAACTGTGATTGGTACAGATCAACGTTCAGACCTCGCGCTGCTGCAGGTCGATGCTACCGACTTACCGTTTTTACAATTGGGCAAGTCAAGCGAGCTTAGAGTCGGCGAGTGGGTCTTGGCTATAGGGTCACCTTTCGGTCTCGACTATTCGGTCACCGCGGGCATCGTGAGTGCCAAAGGACGAAGTTTACCAACAGAGCGAGGCGAGAATTACGTGCCGTTCATCCAGACCGACGTAGCGATTAATCCCGGTAACTCAGGAGGGCCGCTGTTCAACCTTCAGGGTGAGGTGATCGGCGTCAACTCTCAGATTTTTACGCGTTCCGGCGGTTCTATCGGGCTCTCATTTGCAATCCCGTCAAAGGTGGTACGGAACATCATTGAGCAGCTTAAAGTCAATGGTGAAGTGGTTCGAGGTTGGTTGGGCGTGAGTATTCAGAATGTTGATAGGACCTTGGCAGAGTCGTTTGATCTAGACCGGCCCCGAGGTGCTCTTGTGGCGCAGGTTGGCAAGGATTCACCCGCAGAACGCGCAGGTATCGAATCGGGCGATATCATTGTTGAGGTCGGCGGCGAGCAAATAGAGGTCTCGGCCGACCTCCCGCACGTGATCGGGCTTATTGCACCGGGCTCAAAAGTGCCGGTCAGCGTCATCAGAGAGGGCAAAGAGCGCTCGATCAGGGTCGAAATTGGCGCTTTGGAGGCAAATGAGGTTCCTCGTGTGGCCGCTAAAGCGAGCGAGCCAGGCACGCTACAGGCCCTTGGGATGGTGGTTCGTGAACTTCAAGAGACCGATGAGAATCCATCAGGTCTTCGCGGTGGTGTGCTCGTCACAAAAGTGGACGACGAATCAGCGGCTGATGAATCGGGCGTTCGGGCAGGCGATATTTTGACACGCGTTGGCCGCACACCCATCAGTCGTCTTGCAGACATGGAATCGGCGATCGAGCAAATTAAGCCGGGCGACTCGCTGTCGCTTCGTCTCATTCGGCAGGGTTCACCACAGTTTATTGGTATCAAAGTACCGGAAAATGACTAGGCTGCGAGTGGTCAGAGCGAGCGGGCGTGCGCTACACTTCGCGCGCTCGGGGGCGCTGCTCGGCTCCCTCATCCAAACATAGGGAGTCCCAGTGACTGATCTAAGTCACATTCGTAATTTTTCGATTATTGCCCACATCGATCATGGCAAGTCGACACTCGCTGATCGTTTTATTCAGCATTGCGGTGGCCTTGCTGATCGAGATATGGCGGCGCAAGTACTCGACTCCATGGACATTGAGCGCGAGCGCGGTATCACCATCAAAGCGCAAAGTGTGACGTTGAATTACAC
>JABIZW010000086.1 GCA_018666295.1 Halieaceae bacterium | reverse complement strand
TTGCCCTGAACTTGAGTCAAGACTGGCGGATGAAGCTTCGCTACAAACAGCCTGTCTGGCTCGACTTGAACGGACCGCAGTCAGCTCTGGATCGACATGTATCCATTAGCGTGTCAACGTCGTTTTAATGAAACTGTGAGAAACAAACTGGGTGACCTTGTGTCAATAGTCTCACTGCAGACTGTGCGCCGCAGTCTGGCATTTGCCACTGTTTGCCCAACCGCTATCGGGTAGGCAGGCACACACCATACACCACTCTCAATGCGGGTTATCGGCGCTCATCATTGATGATAATTCAATGGCTCGATCGAGAATCTGTGTGACCTGCATCTCTACACTTGCAGTGAAACGAAACCCCAAAAATGCGCAGCGGCCCAGTTCTATACAGCCCATCATCACGGCGCCCTCATCCGACGCATCGCCAATCATTTCCGAAACGCCGTTGAAGAAGAGGTATTGGTCGAGCTCGCCTGCTTGCATAAGGTCAGTGCAGAGTGCGTCGAGCGGCCCCTTAATTTGCATCATCACTAATTCAGAAAAGTCCATGGTACTCCCACGTCCGCCGCCATAACGTCATTACGGTAAAGGTTTAAACGCTTCGCGCCAATGCGCCTGAATAATCACCGCGAGCCGCTATCGGCAGCTACGCCAAGGTGAATTTCCAACTTATTTGTGCAAATCTAGTGTCTGATCCATGGTGGTAGCACTATGCAGGACAAGCAATCCCTCTTTTCGATCGCGCTGGGTTACCGTGAAGCCCACGTATTTTATCAAGGTCACAAGACCCGGGTGCAGGTCAGGGCGCACGATGGTCAGACGATTAATCTACCGTGGTCGATGCTTCAACCCTACTTCACTCCCGAGGGTGTTGTAGGTACGTTTCAAATTACGTATACCGATCAAGGTAAACTGCTTTCTCTTAAAAAGGTCAACTGAGCCGCTACTGCAATCTCAAGATCGCGCGCTCAGCGCCGGCAAGCCCCTTAAGAATTCCGTCTTTTAGGGCCTCAAGGTCAACACCCTCACTACTCTTTTGTCCCGCCTGATACCGCGCATAAACCCCATGCAATATCGCAGCGGTCTTCCAATGATTGAAACCCACGTAATAGTCGAGCAAATCAACCGGGAAACCCGTGCGCTCTGAGTAGCGTTGCGCTAACTCGCCGCGCAGTGGAAGACCGGGTACTGCCGTCGGTGCAGTCGGCTCTAAAAAAGGGTCATCATCAATCTCGGGCCATGCACGCAACGTGTAACCCAGGTCAGCCAAAGGATCACCCAGTGTGGCCAACTCCCAGTCGAGTACGGCAGAGACCGTTGATGCCTCAGAAAATAGACAATTATGCAGGTAGTAATCGCCGTGAACGACGCTGGCTGTCACCTGCGCAGGCTGGTTCGCTAGAAAGAACGCTTTAAACTCGTGCGCACGCGGATCGTCAAGCTGGGCAAACTCGATAGACGACTCCCATGAGCGATACCACGCTTTAATTTGGCGTCCAATGTAATCCTCTTTTTTCCCCAGTGACCCAAGCCCTACCGCATCAGGGTCCAGCACGTGCAGATCGGCCAAGGTGTCAATAAACGAGTAGGCCAGTGTTGCCCGCTGATCGACTGGCACCCACGCTAAGGTGTCTTCGTTATTAAACAACGGACGGCCTCGGGAAAAGCCCATTACATAAAATAAGGCCCCGGTCACCGATAAATCCTCGCAAAAACCGATGGGCTCCGGTACCGGGAAGCCTGTGGGGGAAAGGCCTGCGATCAGTGACCACTCTCGGTTCATATCGTGTGCTTTGGGCAGCAACTCCCCCGTGGGAGGGCGACGAATCACTGCCTGTTTGCCGGTTTTGTCCTCAAGGCGATAGGTTAGGTTGGAGTGCCCTCCCTCTAAACGCACCCAGGTAAAGGGCGGCGTAAAGTATTCGGAGTTTGCCGCGATCCAGGCCTCAACCGCTGGAATATCATAACCTTCGGCCATACGTTCTTTATCGTTTTGGTGAGTATTCATGGGGCACTCGTTCGACTAGAGAGAAAACAATGACTTACGATCCTACTCACGGTTTTGACGACTGCCAAACCTAATTAACCAATAGGCGTTATTTCAAACCAGAGAATTAAGTCGT
>JABIZW010000087.1 GCA_018666295.1 Halieaceae bacterium | reverse complement strand
TTCCAACGCAAAGGTAATCAAACAGCGGTTTGGTGATTAAATTTTTCGGAAGAGCGACGTCCCCGGTGGGGCGCCTGGCCTTCAAAACCAGTGAGGTGCTGACAAGGCGCCTGGTGGGTTCGACTCCTACCTCTTCCGCCACTCTTACGTTTTGTGAGTGATGAGGCTCGCAAGATACGGAGGACCCCATTACCCATAAGTGGCGCCCGCTGAAAGTGGGCGCCTCAAGTGGTTACGTTACTGGGGCATTGTCGGAATGCGCCCAGGGGTCCACGGCGCACCGCTGCGCTCCATAGACGACTCAAGTGCAGCTGTTTCAGTCGCCAAAGCGTCTAACTCACTCAGCGCCAGTGAAAACTCTTCAGTCGCAACTTGGTAAGAGTCACGGAAATTCTGACCCACTGCTGATTGTGAATTCACCACGGTGCCGTAAATCGATGAGACTCGCGACGCGATTCCCAATGGCGTGGGCTCATTGCGGCTACTGACTGAACGATCACCATTGAAACGGATACCCAGGTCTGACAAGCGCGCCTCAAGTGACGTCACAGTCTTTCGATCCTCTGCCGTCATTCCTGGGGTCACCCGAATAGTGGCCCGAATGTGCGCTAGGCGGTTTCGCAACTCATCCATTGCTTTTACGCTCCCGCGAACCGCTCTTTGAAGCGACGCCACCTCGAGCTGAAAGACTTGTAATGCGCGGCGGTCCGTCGTGATTTCGTCACTCCCAGAGAGTGCTTTCACACTAAACGACCGCGCTCTGCCGGTTTCTACAAGTACGCCATCACGCTCAATGGCCAGTCGAGCACTGTACTTCCCAGGAAGCACCAAGGGTCCTAACGGGTCGCTCATCCAATAAGGTCGGCTTCCCCCTGACGTGATACTCACGGGCTCGGGTGCAGGCAGACGAAGATCCCATGCCGTTTGGTGAAGACCCGCACTCGACTTAGCCGTTACTTGGCGAATAAGCCTCCCCTCTGCGTCTCGAATCATCAAATACACCGCAGGCTTTAGTTCCCTGTCTTCAGCGCGCAGCGCATCCCATGACGGGTATGGCGTATCGCCGCCCTCTGACGCAATGACCCGCTCTGCTTTACGCCGTATCTCCTTACGTGACTCTAGACCGTCGCGAACGAAATACCTCAGCACAGCGCCAAAATCGGGATTTGGTGCAGTGAAAAAGGCGTTACCGATCGACCCTTTCTCAGAGCCGCCCCAACGATCTCCCTCTACGAAAAGCCAGGGATCACGAGGTGCAAATAAATGAAATTCCTCCAGTGAACTGGCGTCGGTTCGCAGTGGCGTGTAGTCATCGACCACATAAATACCGCGCCCAAAAGTCCCGACGACCAAATCGTTTTCACGCCGCTGAATTTCAATGTCTCTCACCGCTATGGTGGGCAGATTACGTTTCATCTGACTCCAGGTCTTACCGCCATTTTGAGTGACGAATACGCCGTCTTCAGTGCCTAAGAATAGTAAGTTGGGATCGATGTGATCCTCCGCAATCGTGTGTGCAAAACCCCGCATCGGCAAATTACCTGCAATCGATTTCCAGGTCCGACCTTTGTTGGTCGACTTCAACACATAGGGCCTCTGATCACCGCGCTTATGATTCTCCATTACGGCGTACACGGTATTTTCGTCATGGAGTGAGGCCTGAACGTCGTCAACGTACGTCATGTCTGGCACGCCAGAAAATCTCGTCGTTTGCGTCCAAGTCTCGCCCCCATCCTCCGTGATATTGATTACCCCATCATCAGTCCCAACGTAAATGAGGCCCTCCTGGAGCTCACTCTCACTGATCATGATGGCGCTACCAAACATCGACGTTGAGTCGTTTTTGGCAATGGAATCGACGCCCCAGACGCGACCCATGACCTCGAGCGTGTTGCGATCGATCTGACGCGTTAAGTCCGGGCTCACCTTGCGCCAACTGTCGCCGCGATCGTCCGAACGGAATAAATACTCTGCTGCGTAGTACAGCCGCTTAGAGTCATGTGGACTGACCAGTAGTGGCGTATTCCAATTCCACTTGTACTTGTTCTCGCCTTTTTCGGGATGAGGGACGATATACACTCGCTCCTGCGTGCTGCGGTCGTAGCGCGCTAGCCCACCGTACTGGTATTGCGCGTACACAATGTTTGGATCTTCCGGGTCAAACTGCGGTTCGTACCCATCACCGCCTAAGACCACGTTCCAGTCGGAGTTGGTAATGCCGTGCACGTTTGTCGTGCGCGAGGGACCGCAAAGAGTGTTGTTGTCCTGAGTGCCACCACAGACGTTGTAGAACGGTTCAACGTAATCGGGTTGTATACGGTAAAACTGGGTGATGGATAGATTACGCAGGTGACGCCAAGTGCTGCCACGATCCCAACTTTCGTAAATACCACCGTCACCACCAATGTAGAGGTGCTCAGTATTATTAGGGTCAATCCATAGGGCGTGGTCGTCGACATGTCGCCACTGACTTGAAAGCGCGGCGAACGATTTACCACCATCCTCCGACTTCATCGTAAACGTATTTAGTGCATAGAGCCGATCTGAGTTTTTCGGATCAACAATGATTTCATTGTAATATTGTGGACTGGAGGTCATGTATGACGACCGCTTTTCCCACGTCCCACCAAAATCAGTAGATCGGTAAACCCCTTGCTCATCATCATTCGCTTCGATGATGGCGTACAACATGTCAGGGTCGCTCGCTGCGCCCGCAAGACCAATTCGTCCCATGTCATCAGACGGAAGGCCTGCTTTGACCTCCAACCAAGATTCGCCTCTGTCAGTCGATTTATAGATACCGCTTCCAGGACCACCATTGATGAGCACCCAAACGTGCCGGCGTCGCTGGTAACTCGAGGCAACGATGACATCAGGGTTGCGCGGATCAACAACGAATTCATTAACACCCGTATGCTCGTCAATATCGAGAATCAGATCCCATGTTGTGCCGCCGTCAGTGGTTCTGTAGAGCCCCCGCTCGCCACCGTCACTCCACAGCGGCCCCTGAGAGGCAACCAGCACCTCGTCGGAATCGTTCGGATTGATCCAGATTTGGCTGATGTGACCCGAGGCTTTGAGACCCACATTTTCCCATGACTGACCGCCGTTCACCGACTTATAAACACCGGTACCCGCCGCCACACTGCGCTGTGCATTATTCTCGCCCGTACCCACCCAAATCGTATCGCTGTCATTAGGATCTAATTCGACAACACCGATCGCGTAGGCGTCTTCATTATCAAAAATCGGCTCCCACGTCGTACCACCGTTAGTGGTTCTAAACACGTTACCCGACGAGATACCGGCGATAAATGCCTGACTACCCTCAGGGTAAAAGGCGAAGTCTGATATCCGCCCGGACATTAAGGCAGGCCCTATATGCCTCATGGGCAGGCCGGCGAGCGGATTGTTTTTTGCACCATCGTCCGCACTTGAGACAGGCGCATAGGTGGTCAAAACGAGTAAGCTTGCTGCAAATAAGCGTTGTACGAGCGTCATAGCATTCCCCTACTGAATTCATGGGCGACGGTGGCACAGAGCAATGAGAAAAAGAGGCGCTCATTCGGTGTGCCCAACGTGTGCCCTCACTCTACAATAAAAGCGCCTTGATATTGAACGCGCATAAGGTCCCACCGCTCTTATGACAGCGACCGTTAATGCAACTTGTGGGGGTTTCGTTCGCGATGCGTGTAGAGCAGACCCACCTGTCCCTCGCTAAGCGTCAAAAATTCGCAACGGATCGCGCGCGAGCGAAGGTCTAAATAAGGCTAGGTAGTCACCGAGCGCCATAAAAATATCAATAGACCTTTCGTTCGTCCGCAGGTTGCTCTAGCTTGTGTGCCTGAATTTTACCGAGGAGAGCGCAAGTGCAATTTGATGACGTAGTAATGGGACGCCGCAGTATTCGAGGTTATAAAAATGAACCCGTCTCAAAGGCATTGATTCAAGAAGTATTGGCCTTAGCCATGCGTTCACCGTCATCCATGAACACGCAGCCTTGGAACTTCACCGTAGTGTCTGGAGAGCCATTAGATCTGATCCGCGCAGGTAATACCGAGCGAAATCTTGCAGGCGTGCCGCACTCACGGGAGTTTCGGATCGGTACGGCCTTCGCGGGGCAACACAGAGACCGTCAGGTAGGCGTCGCGAAACAGTTATTTGCGGCCATGGATATTGCGCGTGAGGACACAGAGAAACGGCAGGATTGGGTACTGCGCGGATTTAGGCAGTTTGATGCACCTGTGTGCGTCATCATTACCTACGACGCCGTGCTCGCAGACAGCGACGATACAGCGTTTGACTGTGGCGCGGTCACGACGGCGCTGGTCAATGCCGCATGGTCCAGAGGATTGGGTGCCGTGATTAATAGCCAAGGAATTATGCAGTCCCCGGTGGTACGCGAACACGCCAAGATTGCCGAAGATCAGGTCATTATGAAGGCTGTAGCCTTGGGCTGGCCAGACGAGACTTTTCCCGCTAATGCTGTTATTTCACATCGTAAAAGTGTCGAAGAAGCCGCCACCTTTTTGGGGTTTAGTGATTAAGCTCAACACAGAGACCGGCACCTCAACCGAGGTACCGCCTCGCTCGTGCCACACGGCCGTCAGAAGCGAACCCCGCATTGATTCTAGACGACTAAAAGATCGACATCGCGGGGCTCGTAATTGGGGCTCTTAGCTACTGGTTGATGCTCTTCGCTGCCAGTACCATCGATTTTGGCGCTCACGCCGATGACGTTTTAGTCTTGCGGCA